>DATKSH010000225.1:0-3475 GCA_035531735.1 Alphaproteobacteria bacterium | reverse complement strand
GTCGATGCGCTTGCCGGAATCGAGGACCATCGCCCGGACATGGTCGTATTTAAGTTGTTCAAGACCTTCCTTGAGGGCTTCGGCAGAAAATTCCTCTTCCGCGATTGCCGCCTTGGCTTTGTCTTTCATCGCGTCGAGCTTGGCATAGCGCGTCTGCTTGACGGTTTCGCCATAGGCGTCCTTGAGATCGGCGCCCACGAGAGATTTCAGCTTCGCCTGCAACGCCTTCTTGTCATAGGCCTCCGGCGGCAAATCGCGCGGTTCCTTGGCGCACATTTCGGCGAGGCCGATGATGAGGTCGATCACCGGCTGCATTTCGCGATGGCCGAACATGACGGCGTTCAGCATCACGTCTTCCGGCAATTGCTTGGCTTCCGATTCGACCATCAGCACGCCTTCCTTGGTGCCGGCAACGACGAGATCGAGCTCGCTCTCTTCGATTTCGTTGAGCAGCGGGTTCAGCACGAACTGCCCGCCCTTATAACCGACGCGCGCGGCGGCGATGGGGCCAAGAAAGGGAATGCCGGAAATCGTCAACGCGGCCGAGCAGCCGATCATGGCGACGATGTCGGGATCGTTTTCGAGATCGTGGCTGAGGACCGTTGCGATCACTTGCGTGTCGCAGAGATAGCCTTCGGGGAATAAGGGACGGATGGGCCGGTCGATCAGGCGGCTCGTCAGCACTTCCTTCTCGGTTGGGCGCCCTTCGCGCTTGAAAAAGCCGCCCGGGATCTTGCCGGCGGCGAAGGTCTTTTCCTGGTAATTGACGGTGAGCGGGAAGAAATCCTGGCCGGGCTTGGGCGTCTTCGCGCCGACCACGGTGCAAAGCACCGTCGTGTCGCCGAGGCTCGCCATCACGGCGCCATCGGCTTGCCGCGCGACCTTGCCGGATTCGAGCACCAGCTTGCGGCCGCCCCAATTCATTTCCTTGCGATAAACCTTAAACATCTTTCTTCTCCTCTTGGTGTGAGTCCCGCCGGGCCCGATGCCCGGCAGCCTTCATTCAGCTCTTTGCTTCATGAATCTAGTCGCTTGATATATAAATACGTTGATTTTCCACGCGGAGAATCAGGAATTTCACCAGCTTTCGCATATCCATGTTTCTCAAAGAAGCTAGTCGCTTCACTGATAGTTGAGACATGAACACCGACGCAGTTGCGTTTACAGGCTTCCTCTTCGGCCGCACGCAAAATTGCACTTCCGATTCCATGACCGCGATTAGCCACATTAACCCGGAGTGCTTGAATAGCCATCCAATCATTGACGATGCATAGAACGCCTATAGCATTTCCGGCGCGCACCATTGCTAACAAGTAAACGGGTGGTGCTACAATAATACCTCTTTTCTCATTCAACCGGCGTTCAGATTGACATACACTATCTTCAAAATGAGCATATGCAGGGTTTTCTTCGATATCGACAACAATTTTGGTCATGAAGCCGTTTACTTTCTCAATCCCAGTTCTTCGATCAGCTTCTCATAGACGTCCGGCTTTGTCTTTTTGAGGAAGTTCAGGAGGCTGCGGCGGTTGCCGACCATCATCAGAAGGCCGCGCCGCGAATGGTGGTCCTTCTTGTGGGTTTCGAAATGGCCGGTGAGGTGGTTGATGCGCTCGGTGAGTAGCGCCACTTGCACTTCCGGCGAGCCGGTATCGCCTTTCTGGCGGGCGTGCTTCTTGATGAGCGCCTGTTTGCGCTCTCCTGCAATCGACATCGGATACTCCTTCTTTCTAGAAATGAAACCCGCGTAAAACGCGAAACGCTCCGGCTTCCACCGTCACCAGCGCCACCGGCGTATCCTGATGCAGGGCGAGAATGGTTCCCGCCTCGATCAGATCGCCATGCTGTGGCCGGATCAGGATGCTTTGGCCGGCGCGCAACCGCTGCGCCTCGCTGGCTGTAATGGTTAGGGCCGGGATGTCGTCCAGCGCCGCCTTTAATGCCAGCAATGCCGTTAAGGCGGCGTCCTTATGCCCTAATTCTTCCAGTCTTTCCAGCGAAATTGCGTTTGCGATACGAAACGGCCCCACCCGCGTGCGGCGCAATTGCTTAACATAGCCGTAAGTGCCTAACGCCGTTGCCAAATCACGGGCCAGCGCGCGCACATACATGCCTTTGCCGGAAAGCGCCCGGAAACGGGCGTGGCCGGCATCGGGCGCTTCGACTAGTTCGAATTCATGTATCGCGACTGCGCGCGGGGCAAGCTCGACCGCCTCACCCGCCCGCGCCAAGTCATAGGCGCGTTCGCCTTGCAGCTTGATAGCCGAGAATGTGGGCGGAATCTGGTTAATGGTGCCGGTAAAGCGCGGCAGCGCCGCGCGGATTTCGGCCTCGGTCGGCCTTTTGTCGCTGGTGGCGATCACCTTGCCTTCGGCATCGTCGGTGTCGCGTTGCTCCCCCCATTCGATAATGAATTCATACTCTTTGACCCCGTCCATCACATAAGGGATCAGCTTGGTCGCTTCGCCGAACGCCAGCGGCAGGATACCGGTCGCCAAGGGATCGAGCGTGCCGCCATGGCCGACTTTCTTGCCGCCCATCAAGCGCCGCGCCTTGCCCAGCGCCTGCGTCGAAGTGAGGCCTTGCGGCTTGTCGAGGATCAGCCAGCCATGGACGGGGATTTTGGGCTTGGGGCCTAGCACCTGCTCAATCCTCGTCACGAACGGCAAGGTCTTTGGCCACTTTGGGATCGTGGAGGATTTTATCGATGCGCTCGGCATAGGCAAAGCTTTGGTCGGCGCTGAAACGGAGCTTCGGCGCGTAGCGCAATTGCACCTCCTTGGCGATCGCGTGGCGGAAGAAGCCGGCTGTGTCGTTGAGCGCCTGCACGGTTTCTTCCAGTAGCACGCCGCCGAGCGGCATCACGAAAACGGTAGCGTGTTTGAGATCGGGGCTCACTTGCACTTCCGTAACGGTGACGGTCGGCGGCGGCGCGAAGCCGCGCGGCCACGGCACGTCGCCGCGCATCAAAACGCCGGCAAGCGTATGGCGGATTTCCTCGCCGACACGGAGTTGACGCTGGGAGCGCATGACGGCTTAACTCCCGGCGTCATCCCGGCGAAAGCCGGGATCCAGAGAGTCTTTCCACGAATGCCGTTGGCATGAATTGTTCATGACCTTACCGCCGCGCCTGAAATCATTCCGCCATTTTTTGTCGGCAGTCACGCTGGATCCCGGCTTTCGCCGGGATGACGCGGGTGGTTACAACTGCCGCGCGATCTCTTCCACTTCGAAGCATTCGATCACGTCGTTGTCCTTGATGTCGTCGTAATTCTCGAACGCCATCCCGCATTCGTAGCCTTCCTTGACCTCGCGCACTTCGTCTTTCATGCGCTTCAACGTCTTCAAAGTGCCTTCGTGGATCACGACATTGTCGCGCAAAAGGCGAACTTTCGCGCCGCGCTTGTCCACGCCTTCGGTGACCTTGCAGCCTGCCACCTTGCCGACTTTCGTGATGTTGAAGACCTGAAGGATT
>DATKSH010000224.1:0-9181 GCA_035531735.1 Alphaproteobacteria bacterium | reverse complement strand
AGAGTTTCAAGGTCTATCGCTGGTCGCCGGGCGACGAAAACCCGCGCCTCGACGAATACGAGATCGATCTCGATAAATGCGGACCGATGGTGCTGGATGCCTTGATCCACATCAAGAACGACATCGACAGCACATTAACGTTCCGCCGTTCCTGCCGTGAGGGCATTTGCGGCTCCTGCGCGATGAATATCGACGGCACCAACACCCTCGCTTGCCTGAAACATACCGGCGAGATTTCCGGCGACGCCAAGATTTATCCGCTGCCGCATATGGAGGTGGTCAAGGACCTCGTGCCCGACCTCAACCGCGCCTATGCGCAATACGCTTCGATCGAGCCATGGCTCAAAAGCAAATCGCCGCCGCCGCCCGACCGCGAGCGTTTGCAATCGCCGGAGGAGCGCGCCAAGCTTGACGGGCTTTACGAATGCATTCTCTGCTTCTGCTGCACGACCAGTTGCCCGTCTTATTGGTGGAATTCAGAACGCTATCTCGGCCCCGCGGTTTTGCTGCAAGCCGGCCGCTGGCTCGAAGACAGCCGCGACGAGGCCGCCGGCGAACGGCTCGACAATCTCGAAGACCCGTTCCGGCTCTACCGCTGCCACACGATCATGAATTGCACCAACACCTGCCCCAAATCGCTCAACCCGGCGAAAGCCATCGCCGGCATCAAGCAAAAGATGGTCGAGCGGCGGGGCTAACCGTTTCATCCACAAGCTTTTTTTGTGTTTGCTTTCAGTGTTTTTGCTTGCTACTATGTACTAGCTTAATATTACAGTAGCGTAGTCATTAAGCGAGAAACATGATTGGAGAATGTTATGATTGTAAGCGCCAGAGGATTCAAGGAAGCCGCACGGCCGGCAACAACGTTATCCCGGGCCCGCCCGCCCGAGGAACTTTTGCCCGGGGAAATCACCGTCCTGACAGCAATTTATGGCAGCCCAAAAAAAAGCAACGGAATATCCTATCTCAACAAACGCAATCTCGGAATGGATGAGGGCGGCCGGGATCAGGCCATAAATTGGCTGACGCAACGTCAATATGTAATGCCATATTTCGAGCTTCTAAGGCTGACACCCGCCGGGCAAAGCTGGATAGAGGATTATCTTGCCCGAAATGCTTCCCCGGCTTCGGCAGGGCAAATGGCCCGACAGCCATCTTTCCCGGAACCGAATTTTTCCGTTTGCTAAACGATTACCTTATACTGCGCGCATGAACGATGCGCACGGCTATCTCCGCCATTGCCACGCCTGCAACCGGCACGATCTTTCCCGGTTCGCGCCGTTTTATATCGGCGCGAAACCGCTCGGCTGGGTGGCGAAGGAACTGGCCGCCTTATTGCCGGCGGAAATGGATCTGTTCGAACCGCATAAAGACGGCATCGCGCTCGCCCCGCGCTTTGACAGTCTTGCCGCACGCAGCGATGCCCTCTTGACGGCAACGAAATGGATCGCCGCGCGTCATGGCGAAAAGCTGCGCGACGAGATGTATCCCGTCGTCGAGAAATGGGGCGACCCGCCTTTGGCGCAAATCGACCGCGCCGGCGTGCCGTGGTTTGGCGTCAAGGGTTTCGGCATCCATGTCAACGGCTTCGTGAAGAAACCGAGCGGCCTTCATCTCTGGATCGGCGAGCGGGCGAAGAATCGCCTGGTCGATCCCGGCAAGCTCGACAACATGATCGGCGGCGGCCAGCCCATCGGCCTCACGCTTGAAGAAAACCTGCGCAAGGAAGCGCATGAGGAAGCCGGCATCAATGCCGCATTGGCCGACACCGCGCGGCCGGCTTCGACGCTGCATTACAAGAGCGAGCGCATGCACGGCCTACGCAACGATGTTTTGTTCGTCTATGACCTCGAAATGCCGGAAAATTTCGCGCCACGCAATCAGGACGGCGAAGTCGGCGCGTTCCATTTGATGCCTCTGGCCGAAGTCGCCGCCCTCGTGCGCGACACCGATCGCTTCAAGTTCAATTGCAATCTGGTGATCATCGATTTTTTGATGCGGCACGGATTTCTGGCGAAGGAAAAAGAGCCGGGGTTTCCGGCTCTACAGGCTGCCTTGCGCATGGCGACCATTTAGAAACCCGCCATCCTCCGCACCTCCTCCGCCGTCTTTCCACTCGCGCGCAAAGCCTGCAACGTCGCAGCTTGGTCGCGCTTGGCGAAACGCTTTCCATCTTCGCCCTTCAGCAAAGGATGATGATGATAGTCTGGCGTTTCATAGCCCAACAAAGCTTGCAGCAAACGGTGAATGTCGGTCGCGCGCAGAAGGTCTTCGCCGCGCGTGACGAGGGTTATGCCCTGCAGATGATCGTCCACCGTCACGCTAAGGTGATAGCTGGTCGGCACGTCTTTTCGCGCAATTACGACATCGCCGAAATCCTGCGGATTCGCTTCGATCTTGCCGCGCGCGCGATCATGCCAGAATAACGGCCCGGCCAATGCTCCCGCCTTCTCGACAGCGAGCCGCCAATTGGCCGGGCCCTCAGCCAATTTCTCCGCACGCTCGTCGGCGGACAAATTCCGGCAAGTGCCGGGATAAACGGGGCCATCAGGCCCATGCACCGAAAGATGCGGTGCATGGCTGGCCTCCGCCGCTTCGGCGATAATTTCCTTGCGCGTGCAGAAACAAGGATAAACGACACCCTTCGCGCGCAACGTCTCCAGCGCTGCCGCGTAATCGTCCATATGCTCCGCTTGCCGCCGCACCGGTTCGGGCCAGTCGAGGCTCAGCCAGCGTAAATCCTCGAAAATCGCATCGATGAATTCCGGCTTGCAGCGCAGCGGGTCGATGTCCTCGATGCGCAGCAGGAATTTTCCGTCCTCGCGCCGTGCGGCTTCATAGGCAAACAATGCCGAAAAGGCAGAGCCGAGATGCAATCGCCCGGTTGGGCTCGGCGCGAAGCGGGTGACGATCACCGCTTCTTTCTCTCCCGCGGATGCCCGCGCAAGGCCTTGTCGGCCTGCTCGATCTCGGCGGCCCGTTCGAAATCGGCCTTGGCGTTGCTGTCGAGGCCGAGCTTGAAATAAGCGCGCCCACGCATGCGCAAGGCTTCCGGCGCGTCCGGCATGATTTTAAGCGCGCGGTCGATGTCGCCGATGGCGTCCCAATAACGCTGGTCGCCCGCGCGTTCGTCGGCACGGTCGAGCCAGATGTCGGGATTGTCGGGTTCGAGGCGCAACGCGGCGGCATATTGCCGTTCGGCTTTTGCCGCCTCATGCGCGCGGGCAAACGCCAACCCGGCCTGATCGTGGAGAGGGGCGGCGTGGCCGTTTTTGCCGCGCGCCTTGGCCAGCGCCGCAAATTCGCGCCCGGCTTCGTCGAATGCGCCGCGATTGAATTGGGCATAGGCCTCGCACAAAAGCGCGTTATCGCCACCGCCATGCTTGCGCCACGCCCCGGCCTCGGCGGCCGCTATATCCGGCATGTCATCGGCCTTCTTGAGACAGGCTTGCAGATGCGGATCGGCGGATGATTCGGCAGCAGCAGGGCAGGAAAAAAACAAAAACACAAGCGTCATTCCCGCGAAAATAGGAATCCATCGTTTGCGATAAAGTCGAGCGTTCTCAATGCCTGGCATCCTAGATTAAAGCCCTGAGCTCGGACCGGCTTCGGCGCGGTGCCACGCCACCCGCCGCGATGGTAACTTCCCTAATGGCTCTGCCATTCCGATCTACGCCAATTTGATTATAAGAAACCCTGCAATCCAAAACCTCGTTTGCCACCCATACGATCCCCGCGATGAAGTCCGAACGATCCATCAGCGGAATGGCGAGAGCATCGACAAAGGCCGATAATTTTTCGGCTTCATCGTTTAAGGGACGCCACTCGCCTGCCCATCTGCAATATTGAATTTGAACCGGCCCGGATTTGAAATGACTTAATACTGATCGAGCGCACTGCCTGAGTAATTCAACTTCGGCCATAAAATCTCCCTTTTTTGGAAAATTTGTCATGTCGCTATAAGCGAAAACACTAGCATATCGAAAAAATCCAATCAATGGAGGCCGAATCGGGCCGGCAGCGCCGGTTTTTATTTATCGTCCATTTTGAGCGCCGCGATAAACGCCGATTGCGGAATTTCGACTTCACCGAACTGGCGCATGCGCTTTTTGCCTTTCTTCTGCTTATCCAGCAATTTGCGCTTGCGGGTGATGTCGCCGCCATAGCACTTGGCCAAAACGTCCTTGCGCAAGGCCGAAATCGTTTCGCGCGCGATCACGCGGCCGCCGATGGCGGCCTGGATGGCGATCTTGAACAACTGCTTCGGAATCAGTTCCTTCAACCGCTCGCACAGCATGCGCCCACGCTTTTCCGCCGCCGCGCGATGGACGACGGTGCCGAGCGCATCGACCGGCTCGTTATTGACGAGGATCGCCATCTTGACCAACTCGCCCTCGCGGTATTCGTCCAGCACGTAATCGAAGCTGGCATAGCCGCTCGAAATCGATTTCAGCCGATCGTAGAAATCGAACACCACTTCGTTGAGCGGCAGGCGATAAACCAGCATCGCGCGGCTGCCGACGTAAGTCAGTTCCACCTGCTCGCCGCGCCTTTCGTTGCAAAGCGCGAGGATGCCGCCGAGATAGTCGTCGGGCGTAAAAATGGTCGCCTTGATCCACGGCTCCTCGATGCGCGCGATATAGACCGGGTCGGGCATATCGGCCGGGTTATGCAATTCCTTCACGCTGGCGTCGTTAAGATAAACCTTATAGATAACCGAAGGCGCGGTGGTGATGAGATCGAGATTGAACTCGCGCTCCAGCCGTTCCTGAATGATTTCGAGATGCAAAAGGCCGAGAAAGCCGCAACGGAATCCAAAGCCGAGCGCGGCGGAAGATTCCGGCTCGAATTTGAAACTGGCGTCGTTGAGCGCCAGTTTGCCGAGCGATTCCTTCAAATGCTCGAAATCGGCGGCATCGACCGGGAATAAGCCGCAGAACACCACCGGCACCGAGGGCTTGAAGCCGGGCAGCGCCGCCTGTGCCGGGTTGCGCTCGTCGGTGATGGTGTCGCCGACCTTGGTGTCGGCAATTTGCTTGATGCCGGCGGTGATAAAACCCACTTCGCCCGGCCCCAATGCGCCAAGTTCGATTTTCTTGGGCGTGAAGATGCCGACGCGTTCGGCCTCACGCGCAGCGCCCGTCGCCATGAAACGTAGCTTCTGGCCCTTCTTGATCGCGCCGTCCACCACCCGCACGAGAATGACCACGCCGAGATAGGCATCATACCAGCTATCGACCAGCAACGCCTTGAGCGGCGCGGCGGCATCACCCTTGGGCGGCGGTAACCCGGTGACGATAGCCTCCAGCACATCTTCGATCCCCTGCCCGGTCTTGGCGGAAATCGGCACCGCGTCGGAGGCGTCGAGGCCGATCACGTCCTCGATCTGCTTCCTGATGCGCTCCGGTTCGGCGGCGGGTAAATCGATCTTGTTCAAAACGGGCACGATCTCATGCCCGTTGTCGATTGCCTGATAGACGTTGGCCAAGGTTTGCGCCTCGACGCCCTGCGAAGCATCGACGACGAGGATCGAGCCTTCGCAGGCGGCGAGGCTGCGGCTCACTTCATAGGCGAAATCGACATGCCCCGGCGTGTCCATCAGGTTGAGCTGATAGGTTTCGCCGTCGTGCGCCGTGTAAGTGAGGCGCACGGTCTGGGCCTTGATGGTGATGCCGCGTTCGCGCTCGATGTCCATGCTGTCGAGGATTTGTGCCTTCATCTCGCGCGCCTCGATAGCACCGCAACGTTCGATGAGGCGATCGGCCAGCGTCGATTTGCCATGGTCGATATGAGCGATGATCGCGAAATTGCGGATATGCGAAAGCGGGGTCATGGTGTTTCCATTATGGAAATCGGCGCCATTTTTCGGGGCAGGCAAGCGTTCCAGCCGTGATTGGCAAACCGATAAATCGATTCGTCAAATCCGTCGTGTAAAATACCGATTTGAATGGTCGGGATGGCGGGATTTGAACCCACGACCCCCAGTCCCCCAGACTGATGCGCTACCAGGCTGCGCTACATCCCGGCCGTGTAGAAGGCGCGCACTATAGGCGGCAGCGGCGAGTAAGGCAACTGCGCCGCATGGGCAATCATCGCCGATTTAACCATTACGCTTATTGAGGCTCTGGCGGTTTTTGCGGTTTTGTACGTCGGTGTTTGGCCGTCGGTGCGCTTTTTTTCGCTTCATTATCATCGGAAGGCGGGCGAACGAGATCGATGGGTATTTTGAAACTGTCCGGAAAAGGCCCTGTTCCGAAACCGAGAACAATCTCTTCGGCCGGCACACCTTCCGTTGCGCGCCGGCGCCGGTTTTCCCGGTGCTTTTCGGGCAATTCTTTTTCGTGTTGCGAGGCTTTATCCCGCTGCCCATGCCGAAAAGATTGGCCGGCGCCAAGCGGCTTCCGCACACCCCCACGGGATTTAGCCATGGACAATCCTCCCCGAACAGAGACGATTTACCGTTTTGGCTTTAATAATTTTTTTACAGGAACCCCCAAGCAAAAAGCTTGTTCAGATGCCGCTCTGCCGCAGCATTTCGCGCAGGGCCTTAAGCTCGGTCAATATGCCCTCGACCGCGCGACGCTTTTCGGCCGACAAGCTGCCCGGCGCGGCATTGGCGTTGGCGCTCGGCGCATGCAGCGGCGAGGCCGAAGCCGGCGCGACGTGGGAATCGAGCGCGCCACGCGCGAATGGCGATTTACCACCTTCGCGCAAAAGCTTCTGCACGCCGCGGATGGTGAATCCTTGGTTGTAAAGTAAATCCTTGATCGAATTGAGGAGATGGATGTCCTCCGGCCGGTAATAACGGCGGCCGCCGCCGCGCTTCAACGGGCGAATTTGCTGGAACTTGCTTTCCCAGAAGCGCAACACGTGCTGCGGCACCGACAAATCGCCGGCCACTTCGCTGATGGTGCGAAAAGCGCCGGGGGCCTTCATTTCGACCGGCCGGACCGAAACCGCCGGGGGGGCATTAAGGGCCATCGATTCGGGATTTTGCGGAAAATCGGAACTCATTCTTCACCTTTGGCGGTTCCCGTAAGGGCCCGGTTGATTTTATCTTTAAGGACATGGCTGGCGCGGAACACAAGGACTCGGCGCGGCAGGATCGGCACTTCCTCGCCGGTCTTGGGATTACGGCCGATGCGCTTGCCCTTGCTGCGCACCTGGAAGCTGCCGAACGAGGACAATTTGACCATCTCGTCGCGGATCAGCGCCTGGCTGACTTCTTCAAGAATGACATCGACCAGCTGGGCGGAATCATTACGAGACAATCCGACTTCGGAATAAACCGCCTCGGCGAGCTGCGCTCGGGTTATGGTGCTCTCGGTCATCGGGAGACGCTCCGGCTGAGTTGAGTTCAAATGCTAATACGGGGCGCACGGCGCGTCAAAGAGAAAGCGTGGGCTTAGATTCCATGCTTCACGTGAAAGTTAAGATGAGCGAATCGGCCTAACTTGTTACCAACGGATGACAGCCGCACCCCACGTGAAACCACCGCCCATCGCGTCGAGCAGCAAAAGATCGCCGCGCTTAATGAGGCCTTTGGCGGCCGCGTCGGCCAGCGCCAGAGGGATCGAAGCGGCCGACGTGTTGGCATGTTCGGCGATGGTCAGGATCACTTTCTCCTTCGGCAACCCAAGCTTGCGTGCGGTGCCGTCGATGATGCGGCTATTAGCTTGATGCGGCACCAGCCAGTCGATCTCCTCCGGCTTTAAGTGATTGGCCGCCAGCGCCTCCTCGGCAACCTCGGCGAGGCGCTGGACGGCATGGCGGAACACCTCCTTGCCTTCCATCCGCACATGGCCGGCCGTGCCGGTGGTGCCGGGCCCACCGTCGGTATAAAGCATTTCGTAATGCGCGCCGTCGCTGTGCAGATGGGTCGAGAGAATGCCGCGATCCGCCTTGCTGCCCTTGCCCTCGGCCGCGCCCAGCACCATGGCGCCGGCGCCATCGCCAAACAATACGCAGGTCGCGCGGTCGTTCCAGTCGAGCAAGCGCGAAAATGCCTCGGCGCCGATGACAAGCGCTTTTTTTGCCTGCCCAAGGCGAATGAAATTATCCGCGACCGCCAATGCATAGACAAAACCGGAACAGACCGCCTGCACGTCGAAAGCAAAACCCTGCGCGCCGAGCCGCGCCTGCACCTTGGCGGCGGTAGCCGGGAACGTGTTGTCGGGGGTCGTGGTCGCCACCAGGATCAGGTCGATGACCCCGGCTTCGATTTTGGCCGCCGCCAATGCTTTTTTCGCGGCCGCCACGGCGAGGTCGGACGTGGTTTCGCCTTCGGCCACGATATGGCGTTGCTTGATACCAGTCCGTTGGCGGATCCATTGGTCGGAGGTATCGACGGTTTTGGCCAACGCGTCGTTGGTTACGATTTTCGCCGGCAGGTAGCCGCCGCAGCCGAGCACCACCGAGCGGATCATCCGGCCTCGACGGGCGCGGGAGCGGCGGCCGGAGCCAACGGTAAATCTTCCTCGGCGCCGTAATGGCGCGCGAGTTCCTCGCGAATACGGTCGTTGAAGCGATGCGCGACGAGGTCGTAAGCGACGCCGATGGCATTGGCAAAACCTTCATGATCGGTGCCGCCGTGGCTTTTGACGCACAGGCCCTGCAAGCCGAGAAACATCGCGCCGTTATATTGACGCGGATCGGCGCGCAACTTCAGTTTCCGCATCGCACCGCGCGCCAGAAGATAGCCAAGCTGCGCCAGCAGCGACGATCCGAAAGTCTGGCGCAGGAAATGCAGAAACAACTGCGCGGTGCCTTCGATGGTCTTGAGCGCGATATTACCGCTGAAGCCGTCGGTCACGATCACGTCCACCGTGCCGGCGGAAATATCGCTGCCTTCGACGAAGCCCTGAAACGAGCCCGGCAAGGGCCGCGCGCGCAAAATGGAGGCGGCGGTGCGCAATTCGTCATGGCCCTTAAGTTCCTCGGTGCCGATATTGAGCAAACCGAGGGACGGCGCGCCGATGCCCAAAACCGTGCGGCAGAACACCGCGCCCATCAGCGCGAATTGCACGAGGTTCTCGGCATCGCATTCGACATTGGCGCCGAGATCGAGCATCACGCTTTCACCGACACGCGTCGGGATCAAGGAGGCGATGGCCGGCCGGTCGATGCCGGGCAAGGTTTTCAGAACGAATTTCGCCATCGCCATCAGCGCGCCGGTATTGCC
>DATKSH010000223.1:0-5373 GCA_035531735.1 Alphaproteobacteria bacterium | reverse complement strand
GCGGTGTCGCCGTTTACCTGCACTGGTTCTTTGCCGGCGTCTTCGCCGTCTTCGGCGCGTATTTCTTTTTCTATTCGCCGCGCAACAAGTTCAAGACCAAGTACAACCTCGAAAGCTTCATCAAGGTCCAGGCCCGCATGTGGCCGGTGATTGCGCCGATCGTCAATTTCAAGCCGATGGGCATGAGCGCCCGCGCGCCGGGCCAGCCGGTGCCGGCCGTGCTGCCGCCCTTCGCCGAGGCGCTATCGCCGGAGGAATGGGTTGCCTTCCATCGTATCGCGGTGACGAATGGAATACCGGAGCGCGAGGCGACTCGCCGCGCCTTTTTGCATCAATTGGGGCCGCGCTGGAAGGGCATCGCGGGCGTGCCCGCGCCCATCGAGGCCCTGTTCGCCGCGTTCGCGCTTAAAGGCGCGCAAAAACGCGCCGACAGCGACGATCTTCTCAGCCAGTTGGCGCTGTGCTGGGACGTCAAGAAAGGCCTTCACATCCCGGCCGAATTGCTGGGCAAAATCCGTGCATGGAATCGCGACGAAAAAATCGGCGGCGCGGCATTGGCGGTTTCCGCCCATCATGCCTTCCGCACCACCGCCTTGCTCGGGGCGCTCAAATGGGCGCGCTCGCAAGGCGGCGTGCTGGCGCCGGCGCAATTCGTGTGGCTGCGCGCGGTCGATCGCAACTTGTGGTATCCGCTTAACAATCTCGGCCGGCGCTCGTTCCATACCGAGGGCGCCGGCGCGCTCGCCCATTTCATGGCCGAGCAGAGCGCCGGCAAACCCTTGCCGATTCCGCGCATTGACACGGCGATCGTGACGCTCAATCAATATCTCGCCACCGCCGGCGCCGCCATCCCGCCGCGCGAAGAGGCGGGCGGCAAGCGGCGGCGGTTGACGAAGAAATAGGAACGGGGGACCGACCATGTCTTTATCATCCCGCAAGCCCATCAAGGTGCGGCGCGTCGGTTCCAGCCTGGTCGCCTCTTTTGCCAGCAGCCGGCCGCCCATGGTGTGGACCTTCGATCTCAAGCGCCATCACAGCTTTGCCGTGGTGCTGGAGGGCGAGGACGGCGATTGCGAGCTTGGCGTCACCTCGCCGAACGGCGAGTTTTTTTCCATCGCCCGGTTCGCCGCGCGCGAGGACGGCGAGGCGGCGCTCGGCGCCGTACGCAAGGTTTTGCTGCGGCGGCCGCGCCGCTGGTTGTGGCTGAGCGGTTTGTTTCTAACCCTGGTCGTCGGCGCGATCCTTGCCGTTCTGGGGGCGGCGGCCTATGTCACCCTGCATGCGTTCGCGCCCTCGGCGTCGGCCGCCCGCCCGGCCGCTGCCGCGCCGCCGCCCGCGTTCGGGGTGCCGTTGCCGGCCAACCAAGTGCTGAAACCGCCCAATTAGAGGTCGGGGGCCAGCATTCAGCATTCAGAAATTGTAAAATATATGGTATTATTGTGCGTAATTGGATACGGGGTTGTGACCCCTGAATGCTGATCCCTGACCCCTGAGCAAAGATGCCCCTGCTTCTACAAAAACACCGGGTGCCGCATCGCTACCTGCTGCGCGACGTGCGGCCGGTGTCGCAGCGCCTGTCGGAGGAGCTGAGCCGGCCGGGCGCCGTCCTGATCGCGGCTTTTTGCGCGGTGTCGTCGTTCGTTTTCATGTGGGCGACCTTCGCCCCGATGATCGATTTCTGCGGGATCGTGTGGCTGCTTTATTTCCGCTGGGCGATGACGCGGCCGTTCAAGCTCGGCCTCAAATTTCCCAAATACGCCAACTTGCCCGATCCCAACAACCCGACGCCGGGCAAGCCGGGCGCCGGCAAGTCGGAAGGCATCCTTTATCTCGGCAACGCCGACGATCCCGAGGAATTGACCGCCAACCAGGAATTGTGGCTGACCAACACCGATGCGCGCACGCATATTCTTTATCTCGGCACCACCGGTTCGGGCAAAACCGAAGGGCTTAAGGGCCTCGTCACCAACGCCCTCGCCTGGGGTTCGGGCTTCGTCTATGTCGACGGCAAGGCCGACACCGATTTGTGGGCCTCGCTTTATTCGGTGGTGCGGCGCTTCGGGCGCGACGACGATATTTTCGCCCTCAATTACATGACCGGCAACACCGACGCCGGCGCGCTTTCCAACAGCATGAATCCGTTTTCCAACGGCTCGTCGTCGTACCTCGCCAACATGATCGTCGCCTTCATGCCGGATGCCGGCGGCGACAACGCGATGTGGAAAGAGCGCGCCACCGCCCTGATGTTCACCCTGATGCCGGCGCTTGTTTATCAGCGCGATCATCAGGGATTGCTGCTCGACATCGGCGTGGTGCGCGACCATATCGAATTGCAGCCGGTCATTCGCCTGTCGCGCGACCCGACCCTGCCGGACCGCGTGACGCACGGCTTGAAGGGTTATCTCAACACGCTGCCGGGCTATGTCGAGGCGGCGTTCGACGACGAGGGCAACGAACGCCCGCCCTCGCCCGACCAGCCGATGTACGATTTGCAGGTCGCGCGCCAGCAGCACGGCTATCTGTCGATGCAATTCACGCGTTCCTTGCAAATGATGGCCGACGAATACGGCTACATCTTCAAGGCGCAACTGGCCGACATCGACATGCTCGACGTGGTTTTGAACCGCCGTATCCTGGTGGTGCTAGTGCCGGCTTTGGAAAAGGCGCTCGACGAAGCCGCCAATCTCGGCAAGATCGTGGCCTCGAGCCTCAAGGGCATGATGGGCATGACGCTCGGCAACACGGTCGAGGGCACATGGGAGGGCGCGGTCGGCTCCAAGCAGACGCGGTCGGCCTCGCCCTTCGTGACGGTGTTCGACGAGGTCGGCTATTATACCGCGCCCGGCATGGCGGTGATGGCGGCGCAAGCGCGCTCGCTCGGTTTCGCCCTCGTGTTCGCCTCGCAGGATTTGCCGGCCATGGAAAAACGCGTCAAGGCCGAGGCCAAGTCGATCGTCGGCAACTGCAACCTTAAAATATACGGCCGCATCGAGGATCCGACCGACACCATGGATTTTATCGGCAAGCACACCCAGAACGACTATGTGATGGAAACCACTTCGATGAAGGCGCCGACCAACACGGTGTCCAGCATCTTCATGCAGCATCCGTTTTACGACGAGCGCTCGGCCAAGATCGAGAAGCGCATCAAGTTCGACGGCGACCATTTGAAGCAGCAGCGCGAGGGCGAGGTGCACTGGACTTTCGCCGAATTGTTCGGCAAGGCCCGCATGTTCTTCGTCGACGCCCCGCGCGCCGATGCCTTGCGCGTGCATCGCCTTTTGCCGGTGCCGCCGGTTACCGCCTCGACGGCGGCGCGCGAGCGCACGACCCACGAATTGATCGCCAAGCTGAAAGATCCCGCCTGGACGGCTTCCGCCGCCGCGCCCGCCGCGGTCGCGACCCCGGAAATCGCCATCCTTGCCAAGACCATGGCGGCGGCGGTGGCGGCTCATCGCGATCCGCTCGAAGCCGGCGCCATCGCGCTGGCCGGCATCGCTACCCTGCCGGCCAAGCCCGCGCCGCCGGCCGAGCAGGGCAAGGGCAAGCCGGGCGTGGCGGCACCGGCCGGCGGCCGCAGTTCCGTGGCGATCCCGGAAATACCCCTTACGCCCAAGAGCGAGCGGCAGGCCGGCTTGCCGCAATTCTACGAAGGCGACCAATATGCGATCGACGAATTGCAGGACCAATCCCGGAACGGGGCGCGCAAGGACGCACCGCCGCCATCGGCCGCTGCGCAAGCCGCCGCCGCCATGGGCGGCGCGCCGGGCGTCGCCACGCCGGCCGGCGGCTTCGATGCCGATTTCGACGTGGTCACACCGGTCGGCGCCGACGAAGACGAAAGCGGCGTGATGGACGTCAAGCTGCCGGAAAATATCGCCGCGCTTCTGGAGCAGTCGGCCAAAAAGCTTAATGCCGGGCTGGGCGGGGCGGAGAAGAGCGGCTAGTTGCTAGTTGCTAGTTGCTAGCGGCGGGCCGCGCCGTTTCGGAATTTTGTATTCGACGATTTACGTTGATAAAGAAATCCCCTTTTATAATTTCTAGCCCCTAACTCCCCTAGCCCCTAGCCCCTAGCCCCTAGCACCCCATGCTGATCCTTCATCTCCTCACCGGCCCGTTGTCGCCGGCGGCCGAGGCTTACGCGGCCGGCGTGATCGGCGCGTTGCGCGCGGAAGGCCTCGACCAGCTCGCGGTGCTGCCGGCGGGATCGAAACCGGGCGCCGAGCTTGCGCGTGCGGGCGTCGGCACGGTCGCTCTCGAAGGCGCGGCGGGCTTCTGGCGGCGGCGGCGGCTCGCGCGCCTGATCGCGCGCCGCAAGCCCGATCTCATCCAATGCTGGTCGCCGGCCGATTCCTTGCCGCGCGCCGGCGTTCCCGTCATCGGCTGGGACGCGCAGCGCGTCGTGGCGCGCCGCCCGCGCCGCGGCGGGGAAAATCCACTGGCCGAAGCGATCCCGTTTTTCGCCGCCGCCGGCGTTGCGCCGCCGATTGAGCGGCGGCTTTTGGCGACGCCGGCGGCCGCGCCGGCGATTTTGGCGCGCGGGCGGCTTTATCCCAATCGCGCCTCCAGCCTCCTGCTCGATGCGCTGGAGCGCTTGCCGGGCGTTTATTTATGGCTGAGCGGCGAGGGGGCGGCGCGGCGGATATTGGAAAGGCACGTGGCGGCGCGCGGGCTTGCCGAGCGCGTGCGGTTTTGCGATCCGCGCCTCGATGCCGGCGGCTTGCTGCGCGCGGCCAATGTTTTCGCCGTGCCGGAATGCGGGCTTGGCGCGCGGCGCGCGATCCCCGAAGCATGGGCGGCCGGCGTGCCGGTGATCGCCGCCGCCGGGCCGGCGGCTTCCGGCCTTATCAGGGATGGCGATAACGGATTATTGGTCGCGGCGGGCGGCGGCGCGGCCTGGGCCGCGGCCATCGGCCGGTTGCTCGGCGACGAGGCGTTGCGCGGGCGGCTCAAGGCCGAGGGCTATGCGGCCTATGTCAGGGACCATACGCGCGAGGCGGTTGCCCGGCGCTGGCTCGATTTCTACCGGCGGGCGGCGGCGTAAAATCGCCCTTGCCGTGAAAGCGCTTGCATTTGCGGCCCGGGTTATTAACGTTCCGATAACAGTTGGGGAAATATGATAGGGCGGATGGCCGAAAACGGTCCGCCGTGCGGTATTTCCGGAGGCCTTTTTGATGCGTTGCTTGCCGAGACGATCCGCCCTGCTTTTGGCGCTATGCGCGATATTCGTGATCCTCGGCGCGCCGCAGGCGGCGCGGGCGGATGATTCGGCCCTCACTTTCGACAATACGCAATGCAACAAGAACGTGCAGTCGGGCCTCATGTACCATGCCCAGCTCGCAACGGCCGGCTATATGAGCGTCGCCACCAATG
>DATKSH010000222.1:0-8391 GCA_035531735.1 Alphaproteobacteria bacterium | reverse complement strand
GATTGCTTAAACAGGGATGTATTTTTTTCGCCGGCTTTCGCCGGGATGACGCGAATGGTATGACGCTTCCATGAGCAATACCAATAAGCTTCAGACCCGCTTCGTCACCGCCGACGAAGCCGGCCTGCGCCTCGACCGCTGGTTCCGGCGGCATTTCCCTGCGCTTGGCCATGCACAACTGCAAAAGCTTTTGCGCACCGGGCAAATCCGCATCGACGGCAAGCGCGCCGAAGCCTCGGATCGCCTCGCCCAAGGCCAAAGCATCCGCGTGCCGCCGCAGGTCGTCGAGGCGCCATCGCCAGAGGAAACAAAAGCCCAAACGCAAAAACAATCCGCGCACGACGCCGTCCGCCTCAAAAAAATGATCCTCTTCGAAGACGCCGATGTGATCGTCCTCAACAAGCCATCGGGCCTCGCGGTGCAGGGCGGCACCGGCCTCAGGGAAAATCTCGACGACATGGTGAAGGCCTTGGCACGCAAGGGCGGAGGCAAGCCGAAACTGGTCCATCGCCTCGACCGCGATACAAGCGGCGTGTTGATGCTGGCGCGCACATCCTTCGCCGCCGCGAAAATGGCGGAATCGTTCCGCAGGCATACCACGCAAAAAATCTATTGGGCCGTCACCCAAGGCGTGCCGAAGCCGGCCAAGGGCCGCATCGAAGCGCCGTTGGTCAAGCACGGCGAATTGATGAAAGTCGCCGAAACCGACGAGGAACTGGAACAAGCCAAATCCGCCGTCACGCTTTATCAGGTCATGGAAAGCGCCAAGGGGCAGGCGGCGTTTGTGGCTCTGTGGCCCATAACCGGCCGCACCCATCAATTGCGCGTGCATATGGCTTATCTCGGCACGCCGATTTTCGGCGACCCGCTTTATGGCGGCAAAAAACCGTCCGCCCTGCCTGTGGATGAATTAGGCAAGGGCCTGCATTTGCATGCGCGGCGCATCATAATGCCGCATCCGCGCAAGGGCTCGATCGACGCGGTTGCGCCCCTGCCGCCCGCCATGCAAAAAACATGGGCGTGGTTCGGGTTCGATGGCAAGGCCGAGGCCGATTTCTCCGAAGCCTGATTTTCCCCGATCGAAGGAGCGAAAAATGAGTGCAGCGAAAAAGGTCCTTCTGGCCCTGGTATCGGTCGCGGTTCTGTTCGTGGTCGCGGTGGCGATTGCCGCCCTGACCATCAATCCCGACAAATACCGCGGCCAGATCGCCGATGCGTTGAGCAAGCAAATCGGCCGCACGGTGACGCTCGGTGGCCCGATCCATTTCGATCTTTCGACCGGTGGCATCGCGCTCGGCATCAGCGACGTCGCGGTCGGCAACGCGCGGTGGGCGCGCCAGCCGCAGATGGCCAAAATCGGCAAGCTCGAACTGGGCGTGGCGCTGATGCCGCTGTTCAGCCATCGGCTGGTCGTCACGCGACTCGACATCGACCATGCCGGCATCGATCTTGAAACCGCAGTCAACGGCGAAAACAACTGGGTGCTGAAAACGCCGACGGCGCCCGCGTCGCCGCCGCAAAAATCCGCCCCCACCACCGCACCGGGCGCGGCCGTCGGCATCCGCATCGACGAGCTTTCGATTAGCGACAGCCAATTGTCCATGCGCGACGACCGCACCGGCAAGCTCAGCGCCGTCAAGGTCAAGGATTTGACCCTCAAGCCCAGCGCCGGCGGCACCGACGTCAGTTTCAACGGGACCTACAATGGCGCGCCGGTTACGCTCGATTTGACCGCCGACACCACCGATTTGCTCGGCAACGGCGAATGGCCATTTGCGGCCACCGCCGGCTATGGCGCGTTCGCCTTCAAGGGCAAAGGCAAGGCCAGCCTCGGCCACAAGATCGTCGATTTGGATTCGTACCAGCTGGCCGCCGGCCATTCGACGCTTTCCGGCCATCTCGTGCTGGATCTCGCCGGCGCCAAGCCCTCGCTGCACGGCACGTTGACATCCGACACGCTTGATGTTGCGGATTTTAAGCCGGCTTCGCCCGGTTCGCAAAACGCGCCGGCATCGGCGTCCAGCCAATCGCCCGGTCCGAAGCGCCTGTTCAGCACCGCGCCGCTCGATCTCGGCGCACTCAAATCGGCCGATGCCAATCTCGACGCCAGCATCGGCACGTTGAAAATGGGCAAGGCGCAACTCGATCATATACAAGCCACGCTGAATCTAGCCGGCGGCCGCTTGGCCATCGATCCGCTCAAGGCGATGCTGGGCGGCAGCGCGGTCGCAGGCCGCGTTGAGCTTGACGCCAGCGGTTCCCCCGCGCGCTACAGCCTCACCCTCAAGGCGCCGAACATGGAAATCGCCGATCTGTTGCGCGCCGGCGGGCTTTCGCCGTTCGTGACCGGCAAGGGCGACGCCGACATCGACTTGTCCGGCAGCGGCGCCAGCGCCCACGACATGGCCGCCTCGACCGCCGGCCATATCCTCGTCACCGCCATGAACGGCACCGTCTCGGCCGCGGCGGCCGGTTCGGTCGCCGAAGGGCTGACGCAGATATTGGCGCCCGGCGGCAACACCACGCCGGCGCTCGATTGCCTCGCCCTGCGCTATAGCCTCGCCAACGGCGTGGCCAAGAACGACGGCGTGCTGGCCGACAGCAGCGCTTCGACGGTGGCCGGCGCGGGCGGTTTTAACCTTGGCGCGGAGACCATCGACATGACTTTGCACGCCAAGCCCAAGCTGGTGAATGTGGGCGGCTTGCTGCCGCCGCTCTCGATCACCGGCCCCTTGTCCGGCCCGCATTTCGGCGTCGACGCGCGCGGCGAAGTTCGCAACGTGGCCAGCCAATATCTCGGCGGTACGCTGAACAAACTGCTGGGCGGCAAGGGCGCAAGTCCGGCGGCGACCGACGCCGTGCCGACCATCCTCAAGGCGCCGGCCGGGCAGAACGATTGCGTTTATACGCTCGATCATCCCGCTGCCGCGCCGGCGGCGACCGGCAATGCCGCACCCGCGGCCAAGCCCGCCAACCCGATCAAGAATCTCGGCAACGCCATAAAGGGGCTGTTCGGGCATTAATGACGGCAATTGTCGCCAAGCCCCTCGTCTATACCGTCGCCGCCACGCAAGGCGGCCACGCGATACAACGCAATTCCACGCCATTAAAAACATCCGCCGGCGCGGCGCTGGTCGTGCCGAGCCTTGCCTTGGCCGAAGCCATGGCCGACGAAATGCGCGCGCAAAAGGTTCGCATCGAATTTACCAAGATGCCGTTGACGCAATTGGCGATGACATCCATTGACCTGGTGACGAAGGAACGCGATAAAATCGCCGCTCAGACCGCCGCCTATGCCGAAAGCGAACTTTTGTGCCATCGCGCCGATCCCGAAGATGCGCTGGCGGCCGAGCAGCAGAAAACCTGGCAGCCGGTTTTGGACTGGTGCGCGGAACGTTTCGATGCGCCCTTGCGGACGGCTGCCGGCATCTTGCCGATCGCGCAATCGCCCGCGAGTCTCGAAGCCCTGCGCCACGCGGTCAAAGCTTGCGACAATTTCCGCCTCGCCGGCCTGCGCGAAGCGGCGGGCGTCACCGGCTCATTGGTTTTGGCGCTGGCGCTTACCGAACGACATCTCGATGCCGAACAGGTTTTCCACGCCGCCGAACTCGATGCTTCCCATCAAATGAAGAAATGGGGCGACGATCCGGCCGCCCTCGCGCGGCGCGAAAACATTCGCCGCGATCTCGATGTTTGCCAAATATGGTTTGCGTTGCTGGCTGGGTCATGATCCATTCTATCGGCATCGTCATGGCCGGGCTTGGCCCGGCCATCCACGTCTTAAAAATGAAAACGTGGATGCCCGGCCCGAGGCCGGGCATGACGCCCGTTCTATTCGATTGGATAACGATCTAATAAGCCGGCCTAGCCATCGCCACGAACGGCGTGGGAGCGGGAAAAGCGTCCAGCGATTTTTGCGATGCCAACCGAATGCGCGTGCCGGGCACCGCGTAGAAATAATCATAAACGCCGGTCTTCAGCACCGGCGCGACCCACAGCGGATATTCGAAGCTGCGCGCGTAATAAATTACCATCTTCGGCAAGGGCGGCGCGTCGGGTGGCGGCTCGCTCATATAGCGATGGCCGGTTGCAAGCCAGTTCATACGGTCGTTGCTGGCCATCAACAGGCTGAACACCGGCATATCGACGCGGCCCATGAACAAATCCTGATGGGCGCCGAAATAGGCGGCAAAATTCTCGGCGGCGTCGCGGTGACGCAGGCCCTCGGTGATGGCGAAGGGGCAGGTGTCGAATTCGTTGTTTGCCAGCGGATAAACAATCGGCCCGTCCTTGTGCCAGCCGATCAGCGAAAACAGCAAGACCACCAGCCACGGCCAGCGCCGCATGCTTTTCGCCGCCGGCCACAGGCGCAAGGCGAGGAGCGGCCACGCAAGGCTGAGCCACAGGGGAAACATGTAATAGAAACCCAGCGCGCCGGCGGTGACTCGCACCGCAAGAAGGTTCAAAACGATCCACGGCACGAAAGCCAGGTAACCGAGCGGCAACAAAGGATTGCGCGCGCGCCACGCCCATAGAATCGTCGCGAGGAACGGAAGCGTAATCGTGGTGCGTTCGATCAGGAAAAACGACAAGCGCTTTTTAAGGAAATCCGCGGTCACATGCGCCCAAGGCGGATTGCCGGCATAGATATGCGCGAATTGATGGGCGGCGGGAAATACCTGATGCTGAAAGAACATCGCTAGCAGGGAATAAAAAACTGCGATTGTGGCATAGCCGATAATGTTTCCTATATGCGCCTCGCGCCGCCGGGCGATTTTGAGCGCCAGCGCCCACAGCGCCAGCAAGCCGAACAAATGAAAGCCGGCATCTTCGCGCACCAAAAGGCATAAGCCGAACCATAAGGCCGCGCGCCGGCGCCCTTCGGCGAGGTCGAGCAAAAACCACAAGGCCAGCGCCGGGATCGCCATCTCGTAATGCGGCAGGCGCAAGGCCTGCATGCCGGCAGCGCTGAAGGTCGCCATTATAGCCAGCGCCGCGCCGCCTAACGCCGCAGTGCCGGAATCCTTTTGGCCGGCCAGCCGCCACGCGCGATAAACGCCCGCCGCGTAAAGCGCGTAAATCGCGCCCATCAAAAGGGCATAGAAAGAAACGCGCCCGAGCGGCAGCACATAACTGATGAGGCTCGTCAGCCAGAAAATCGGCGACACATGGTGGACGAAAAAGCTTTCGCCGAACGAAGCCGGCGGCCCGGTCAGGGCCACATCGCTATGCCATGCAAGAAAGGACAGCCAGCCGAGATCCATCATATCGCCGGACGAATAGGCGACATTGAGCGTGGCAATGGCGCTTAGCGCCAGCGGGACCAGGATGACGAGCGCGCCGCCGGCGATAACCCATGGCCGGCGCGGCATAATGCGGGAAAGGATCGGATGCGGTGCGGATCTCGCGGAGGCGGCCATGGCGGCGATGTTCGGCGCTCAGGCCGGCCGCGCGCCCCTCAGAGGGGTGCGGGCAAGCTCGGCGTCTGCGGCTGGACGGTGGCCGGTTTTTCCGACTTGCGATGCTTGTGATGGGCTTGGTGAGCCGGCCCGGTTTCTTGTCCGTAATCGTCGAACGCCGAGTTGTCGTAGGATGGCGCGATGCCAAGTTGCTTGGCGCGGTACTGGTTATAGACGCTGCGCATCTGGGCGTAGAAATCGAGCGAGCCCTGACGCAGGGCTTTGAGGCCCTCGGCGTTCTCGGCGCGCTTGTTGATGCCGTCCACGCCGGTCGAGACATACTGGTAATCCCAGTAGGTTTCGCTGCTGCCGTCACGGGCTAGGTATTGCCACGGCGAGGCGAACGAATCGACGCCGAGGCCGATAGCGTCGCGCAGGTTGGAAGGGCCCAGAAGCGGCAGCACCAGATAAGGCCCGGAACCGAGGCCCCACGAATAAAGGGTCTGGCCGAAATCGCCGGTCTGCTGATAAAGCTTCCAGTCGTTGGCCCAATCGAACGTGCCGCCGATACCGATCGTGGTGTTGATGGCAAAACGCTCGGCCGTGACGCCGGCGCTGTGGAACCGGCCCTGCAGGATATTGTTGGCGAAGATCACCGGTTCCTTCATGTTGCTGAGGATGTCGGCGACATGCTCGCGCACCTCCGGTGGGATCATGGCATCGTAAAGCCCGGCCAACGGGCCGATCAAAAGCCGGTCGAGGAAATCGTTAACGTCGAACACCACGCGGTTGACCGGTTCGAGCGGATCGTTCGCTTGGTAGCCGGCATTATCCGGCGCGGATTTCGGCATCGAGGCACAAGCGGACAGGGCCACCGAACCGAGAACGAGAACGAAGACAAGCGCTAAACGGCGAAGGGACGACATCCGGGTCCTCTTATTATGGGGGGCAACGGGGAAACATCGGATCACCAAACAGTCATTATCTATCGGGTTTAAAACGTCCTAGCAAGATGGGTAGAACAAAAAATGTGCAGGTGAGGGAATATAACAACGCCAAGGTTAATAATTCACCCATACTGCTGGTTCCGGGGTGGGCAGATAGCGATAAACTGCCGAAAGCCACAAGGGTTGTACAGGCGCTGAACAGCACCGCCCGGGCCATGCTGGATTGCAGAGGTTTGGTCATTCCGGTTCGCCAATAACTTACGAAATAAACGGCATAGGATACCCAAAGGCTCAAAAGCAGCGGCAATGCAATGATATTCGCATAATTCAAGGGTAAACCGATGATGAAAATCGTCGCCAGAGTTAATATTCCGGCAAGAATCAGGGGGGCGATCAGGCGCAAAACGTCGGCCGGCCGCCTTAAAATAAGCAACGCCAGCAAGGAAATCGCGATCAGGCCATAGCTTCCGGCGTGGATAAAGGCATCGGTGACGGTCTTGCCCGATTCCTCGATCGAAACGGGAGTGCCGCCGGCATCGGGGGCGATCCGGCGGACTGCCTCGACGAATTCGGCCAAGGTTTTGTGGTTGCGCGGATTACCCTTGGGATAGACTTTGAGCAGGGCGCGCCCGTCGGCGGTGACCCAGTCGCGGCGCAAATCCTCGCCGATAGTGGCGGCCGTCACCGGCTGGGCCGCGAGGCTGTCGCGCACGGTTTGCAGGCGTTGCAGGATGCCGCCGATCAAATCGGCGCGCAGGCCCGGCAATAAGGCCGGGTCGTGCCGCGCGACGATTTGCCCGAGCGCCTGTGCCAGCTTTGCGGCCGAGGGATGCTGCGGTCCCAATTTAGCGAGCGCCGCCGCGACCTTGCTCATGGATTGGTAAATTTCGGCATCGGTCGGCAGTGGCTTGACGGTTGGCGGCTCCAAGGTCGGTAACAACAACATGGCGGTATCGGAAATCGCCGCCAGCTTGGCTTTTTGATCGTCGGGCGCGAAGCTCGACAGCGTCATGACATGATCGACCTGCGGCAACGTCCCGATCTTCGCCGCCAGCGCGTCGGCGTCGGCAAGATTAGGGCGCAAAATATCGATGGTGTAAGGGTTGAAATCGGGGTCTTTCATCAAATCGAACAAGGTCGAAACCGATTGTGTGTGCGGATCCTTCAAATCGAGCGGATCGAAATCGAATCTTACCTGCGTCGCCAAAACCGCGCCGATCAGCGCGACAAGGACGACCGCGACCAGGATCGGCTTGCGGTAAGCAACGAGAAAACGGTCCGCCGCCGCCATCCAGCGGAAGCCGATCGCCTCCGGCTCGGCCGGCGGCCGGAACAGGGTCAACAGCGCCGGCAGGAGGGTGACGCTGAAGAAAAATGCGATCAGCATGCCGACGCCGGCGATCAATCCCAGCTCCGACACGCCGCGATAATCGGTCGGGATGAAGGACAAAAAGCCGAGCGCGGTCGATCCGGCCGCCATCGCGAGAGGCGCCGCGATGATCGCCGCCGTGCGCGCAAGGGCCTTGGCGTGATCCGGCTCCCGGTGATGCTGGTCGCGGTAACGCACGCCAAACTGGATGCCGAAATCGACCGCGATGCCGATGAACATCACCGCGAAAGCGACCGAAATCAAATTCAGCGAACCGACCGCGCACAGCGCGAAAGCCGTGGTGGCGATCAAGCCGGCGATCAGCGCCAGCAAAATCGGCGCCACGAGGCGCCATGAGCGCAGCGCCAGCAGCAGGATAACCAACACCAGAAGGCCCGAAAGCGCGGTGGCAAAGCCGGTGCCCTGCGCGACGCTGGCGAATTCCTCGTCGTTGAGCGGCACCGAGCCGGTCAACCGCACCGTCACGCCGTGTTCCGGCGTCATATTCAATTGCTTGGCCAGCGCGCGAATCTCGTCGCTGGCTTCCTTGCCGGGCTCAAGGTCGCTGTAATCGAGAACCGGCTTGGCAATGATTAATTTGCGCAGATCGCGGGACTTCGGCGGCAGCGACGACATCAGGCTTTGCCAGGGCAAGGGCTGGCCGCGCCCGGCCACG
>DATKSH010000221.1:0-4922 GCA_035531735.1 Alphaproteobacteria bacterium | reverse complement strand
TTGCTGGCCCCGCCGGCGCCGAGGAAATGGGCAAGGTAAAGATCGGTGGGCGTGATGGTGCCGCCGACATTGGCTTTGAGATTACTAAAATTCGATTTGTCGAGTTCGCCAGCCATTTCGGCCGACACGGTCGGGGCCTTGCGCAGGTCGAGGATCGCCTTGCGCCAAGTGGGATCGCTGACCTCGGCGACGCCGTTCTTGACCTGGATATGATCGGCATATTGGCCGAGGCCGAATTGCGCGCCATTGGCTTTGACGGTTTGCAGCCAAGTTTGCTGGGTGAACTGGAACAATCCTGTGGCGCTGCTGGTCGAAGCCTTGGCGTTGGGGTCGAAGCCGCTTTCCTGTGCCGCCTTATTCAGCAGATAGGCAAAATCTACCCCCGTGCGCGTGGCCGCGGTCTTGATCGCGTTGGTGATTCGGCCAATGGCGCTGCCGCCAACGGTTTGATTCACCTGTTGTTGAGCCTGATGGACTATGTCGATGGCAGCAACCACGGACGCTCTCCTCGAATCGCCGCTGTTTTCCCCTGAGCATCATTAAGCAATGGGTGTGCCAAACAAGCATTCAGGGGTCGGCATTCAGCATTCGGGGTTGGAAATCCTTATCTTTTCGGGCAAAAGCAGAGAGGTACGGTTTCCTTCCCCGCATGCCGAATGCTGAACGCCAAATGCCCGTCCCCTATTCACCCCCTCTCGCCGACATCACGTTCCTGCTCACGCGGTTGATCGGGGTTGAGAATCTGGCCGCCCTGCCCGGCTATGATTCGGTCGGCGAAGACGTGATCGAGGCGGTTTTGGGCGAGGCCGGCAAGATCGCCGGCGAGGTTTTTGCACCGCTTAACGATGTGGGCGACAAGCAAGGCGCGAAATTCGAGAACGGCAAGATGACGATGCCACCGGGGTTTCGCAAGGCTTATCAGGCTTTCGTCGATGGCGGCTGGAACGGCTTGCCGGTCGAAACCGAATTAGGCGGTCAGGGCTTGCCGTGGACAATCGCCATGCCGGTGCAGGAAATGCTGCAAGCGGCCAATCTATCATTGGCGCTTTGCACGCTTCTCAATCAGGGCGCGATCGAGGCGGTTTCCGTGCATGGCGACGAAGCGCTGAGGAAAAAATTCCTGCCGAAACTGGTCAGCGGCGCATGGACCGGCACCATGAATTTGACCGAGCCGCAGGCGGGATCGGATGTCGGCGCGGTGCGCGCCAAGGCCGTCAAGGACGGCGATAAATATCGCGTGACCGGGCAGAAAATTTTCATCAGCTATGGCGATCACGATCTGGCGGAGAATATCGCGCATCTGGTTTTGGCGCGCTTACCGGACGCGCCGGACGGCACGCGCGGCTTGTCGCTGTTTCTCGTGCCGAAAATCCTCGTCAAAGATGACGGCAGCCTTGGCGAAGCAAACGACGTGCGGGTCGTTTCCATCGAACATAAACTCGGCCAGCATGCCAGCCCGACTTGCGTGATGGCTTACGGCGATCAAGGTGGCGCTATCGGTTACCTTGTCGGCGCGGCGCATGGCGGCATGGCGGCCATGTTCACGATGATGAACAACGCGCGCATAGGCGTGGGCATTCAGGGCCTTGCCCTTATGGAGCGCAGTTATCAGCAAGCGCGCGATTTTACCAAGACCCGCGTGCAAAGCCGCGATGTTACGAAACCGAAAAATCCACCCGTCACGATCATCCATCATCCCGATGTGCGGCGGATGTTGCTATGGATGAAAGCGCATTGCGAAGCGGCGCGGGCCTTGGCCTATGCGGCGGCCTTCTCGATTGACGTGAGCAAGCGTGCAGCGGACGAAGGGCAGAAACAGGCGGCGCAGGCGCGGGTCGATTTGCTGACGCCGATCGTCAAGAGCTGGCTGACCGATCTCGCCAATGAAGTGACGTCGGTGGGCGTGCAGGTGCATGGCGGCATGGGCTATGTCGAGGAAACCGGCGCCGCCCAGCATATGCGCGACGCGCGCGTGCTGGCGATTTACGAAGGCACAAACGGCATTCAGGCCAACGATCTGGTATTCCGCAAACTGGCGCGCGACGGCAGCGCGGCATTCGGCGATATGCTGGCCGAGATTGATGCTTTCATGCCGCAACTGGCGCAGGCCAAGGGCGACGATTTTGCCGCCATGCATAAGCACCTGAACATCGCGCTTGAGGCTTTGCGCGCGAGCGGCACATGGATCGTGAAGAAAGCCAAGGAAGATGCCGGCATCGCCGCCGCAAGCGCCGCGCCGTTTTTGCGTCTCGCCGGCAATGCGTTCGGCGGTTATTACTTGATCAAATCGGCATTGCTGGCGCAGGAAGATTTGGCCGCGCGCGCGGGCGATGTGGATTTTCTCGGCGCCAAAATCGTTATCGCGCGCTTTTTCGCCGAACATGTTTTGCCGCTATGCGCCGGATTGGCGGCGACGGTAACCGAAGGCGGCGGCGTCACCGTCGCGGCAGCCGAGGAAATGTTTTAGGGCGAAAAAGCCGGTTTTAACCATAAACTCCTTGGCGGGCGATTTTTGACCGCGCGGCGATGTCAAATAAGCCTTATAATTCAACGTTTAATACCTTCGTACATCGTTAAAACTTTAAATGCTCTTCACCCCTTGTTAAACGCACCGCGCGAGAATTATATCATTGATCGATATGGGTTTTAGTCCCGGGTATTTCGCATGCCGGATGATTTCACGCATGCGCGACCCGTGTGTAACAGGCGATAGAAAAGAAAAACGGAGTCCACGATGAATATCGGACCCGCAGGATTCACCACCACCCAACTGGCGCAAAATATCGGCGGCGCCACGGCGGCTTCCGTTGCCCAGCGGCCGATCGGCAACATCGCCGATTTGCTTCAGCGCGCGTCCGGCAACGCCGCGACCGGCTCGTTGCCGGCGGCTTTGGAGGCGCAGGGCAACCCGGCCGGCCAGAACGCGGCGGTACCCGATCCCGCTTCGATCCTCGCGGCGGTCGTCAACCCGTCGGTCAATCTGAGCCCGAGCACGTCATTGCAGGTGACGGATTTCGTCAACGCCAGCCAAAACGCCTTTCCGACTTCGGCGCCACCCCCGCCGCCGCAAGCCGCGCCGCAGCCTTCGACTTCCAACACCAATCCTTATACGGTTGGCGATGCCGGCAATGGCAATAGCGGCTTTGCCCCGCCATCCCCCGGCGTCGGCACGAGCGGCCAAGCGTCGAGCAATCAAACAGCGCGCGCGCCGTCATCGCCCGCCACGACCGGCGCGGCGGCCTCCACCGGCATTTACAACGCCGTCGCCAGCGCCAGCGCGTCGATCATTCGCGGCGGGTCGGTCAATACGGTTGCGTGATTGATTAGCCGCCGACGGCGACGGCCTGCAGCTTGGCCTTCACGAGCGCTAGCGCCGCTTCGGCGGTGGCGCGTTCCTCGGCGCTTTTGGCGAGATTGATGTCCTCGGCCAGGTTCTTCGCCTGCTCGTCCAGGTCGGCGCGCTTAAGCTCGGCGACCGGCACCGCTTCCTCCGCCAATATGGTGCAGCGCTCGCCGGTCACTTCGGCAAAGCCGCCGGCGACGAAGATCGTATCGGTGGCCGTTCCGCCTTCCTGCTCGTAAACCTCGATCACACCGGGACGCACCGAGGTAATCATCGGCGCATGGCCGAACAGGACGCCGTAATCGCCTTCCCCGCCCGGCACCGTGACAAGCGCGGCGTCCCTGCCGAGCACCAGCTTTTCGGGAGAGACGAGTTCGAAGCGGAGCGAGGAAGGCATAGGATTATGCGGTCCCGGCCGGGGCCGCGATTTGTGCGGGCTGCATTTCTTCAAGCGCGGGCCTTAATGCCTTTGCCGGCGGGGTTAGATCGATCGGGAATTCAGCCTCGCCCATCATGCAACCGCGGATCGGGTATTCGCCCTTGAATGGCTTCTTTGTTTTTGGCCCTTCATAAACAACGACGCCGGCCTGAGCCGATCCTGACTGGTGGCGCCTGATGACGGCAACAACCTCAACTTTCTTGCCGCCAATACGCACATAAAAAGTGCCCTTGCCATAATGGGAGGCTTTTTTGCTAAGAGCTAATCTTTCGCCTTTTTCGAACAAATATTGCTCCATGGTTCTCGTACTTAATTCAAAACCGGCGGCACGAAGCTTATCCTCGAAATCGGTCACGTAAGTATGCTTGGATGGACCTCCTCTACCTGTTGTGCCCACGGCGGCATTCCTTTCTTCAATCTCGACGGTCATATTATCCTCCCTCTTGTTAAAGTTACGCAATAATCCCTTAAGCCGCCTCCGCCGCCAGTTTGCGCGCCTTGGCGGTCGCTTCGTCGATGGTGCCGACCATATAGAAAGCGGATTCCGGCAATTGGTCGTAGTCGCCGGCGACGATTCCCTTGAAACCCTTGATGGTGTCTTCCAGCTTGACGAACACGCCCGGCGAGCCGGTGAAGACCTCGGCAACGTGGAACGGTTGCGAAAGGAAGCGCTGGATCTTGCGCGCGCGCGAGACCACCAGTTTATCTTCTTCCGAAAGCTCGTCCATGCCGAGAATGGCGATGATGTCCTGCAAGGATTTGTAGGTTTGCAAGACTTTCTGCACCGAGCGGGCGACGCCGTAATGTTCCTCACCCACCACGCGCGGGTCGAGGATGCGGCTGGTGGAATCCAGCGGATCGACGGCGGGATAGATGCCGAGCTCGGCGATCTGGCGCGACAGAACTGTGGTGGCGTCGAGATGCGCGAAGGAGGTGGCCGGCGCGGGATCGGTCAAATCGTCGGCGGGAACATAGATCGCCTGCACGGAAGTGATCGAACCCTTCTTGGTGGTCGTGATGCGTTCCTGCAGCGTGCCCATATCGGTGGCTAATGTGGGTTGATAGCCGACCGCCGAGGGAATGCGGCCCAGAAGCGCCGACACTTCCGAGCCCGCCTGCATGAAACGGAAAATGTTATCG
>DATKSH010000220.1:0-12010 GCA_035531735.1 Alphaproteobacteria bacterium | reverse complement strand
CCGGATCCCGATACCACTTCCGGCTTTTCGCAGCAAGACGAAGATCAGCCCTCGCGCAGGGCACGATGCCGCAGCAGGTGATCGGCTAGCACGCAGGCCATCATCGCTTCGCCGACCGGGACCGCACGGATGCCGACACACGGATCGTGGCGGCCTTTGGTGATAATCTCGGTGTTTTTGCCGCGCAGATCGATGGTCTTTTTCGGCTGCAGGATCGAACTGGTCGGCTTGACGGCAAAACGTGCGACAATCTCCTGCCCGGTCGAAATGCCGCCCAGAATGCCGCCGGCGTGATTGGAAAGAAATTTCGGTGCGTTTTTTCCCGCGCGCATTTCGTCCGAATTTTCCTCACCGGATAACTCCGCAGCCGCGAAGCCATCGCCGATCTCGACGCCCTTGACCGCGTTGATCGACATCAAGGCGCGCGCAAGGTCGCTATCGAGCTTGTCATAGACCGGCTCGCCGAGCCCGGCCGGTACGCCCGACGCCGTCACTTCGATCACCGCGCCGATTGACGAGCCCTTTTTGCGGATAGCATCAAGATAGCTTTCCCATGCGGCGGCAGCCCTTTTATCCGGGCAAAAGAACGGATTTTCGTTCACCTCGTCCCAATCCCAGCGACCGCGGGCGATGCCTTCTGTTCCGATCCGGATCACGGCACCGCGAATCTTGACGCCCTTGCCGAGGATCTTGCGCGCGACCGCGCCGACCGCCACGCGGCAGGCGGTCTCACGCGCCGAAGACCGTCCGCCGCCGCGATAATCGCGGATGCCGTATTTGGCCCAATAGGTGTAATCGGCATGGCCGGGCCTGAACTTGTCTTTCACATCGTCGTAATCCTTCGCGCGCATGTCGGTGTTTTCGATCAGCATCGCAATCGGCGCGCCGGTTGTCATGCCTTCGAATACGCCCGAAAGAATTTTGACCTGATCGGCTTCTTTCCGTTGCGTGGTGAATTTCGACTGGCCCGGCTTGCGGCGCTCCATCCACGGCTGGATGTCGGCTTCGCTGAGCGGAATCAGCGGCGGGCAGCCGTCGATGACGACGCCGATCGCCGGCCCGTGGCTTTCGCCCCAAGTGGTAAAACGGAAGAGAGTGCCGAAGGAGTTGGAGGCCATCGCCTAGCCGTCTTTCTTGGCAAAGCCGCCCAGCAACTCGGCAATCTCGCCCGCCTGATCGGCCGCCATCATGCCGACCGTGTGATAGCCGGCATCGACATGCAAAACCTCGCCGGTCGTACCGGAGCCGAGATCACTCAAAAGATAAAGCGCACTATGGCCGACCTCAAGCGTCGTCACGTTGCGCTTCAGGGGCGCATTGATCTCGTTCCAGCGCAGGATATAGCGGAAATCGCCGATGCCGCTGGCGGCGAGGGTTTTAATAGGCCCCGCCGAAATCGCGTTGACGCGGATCTTGTTGCCGCCGAGATCGACCGCCAGATAACGCACGCTGGCTTCTAGCGCCGCCTTGGCCACGCCCATCACGTTGTAATGTGGCATCACGCGCTCGGCGCCGATATAAGAAAGTGTCAGCAAACTGCCGCCATTGGTCATCAGCGGCACCGCGCGCCGGCAAAGGGCCGTGAAGGAATAACAGGACACATCCATCGTATGCAGGAAATTGCCGCGCGTAGTATCGACATAAAGCCCGTCAAGCTCGCTTTTGTCGGAAAAGGCGATGGCGTGGACGAGGAAATCGAGCCGGCCCCATTTCGCGCGCAAGGTCGCGAACAATTCATCCATGCTGCCTTCGTGCGTCACGTCGCAGGGCAAGACGATTTTCGAGCCGACCGATTCCGCCAACGGCGTCACGCGCTTTTGCAAGGCTTCGCCCTGATAGGTGAAAGCCAGTTCGGCACCGTGCGCGGCGCACACGTTAGCGATGCCCCACGCCAGCGAACGGTCGTTCGCCACGCCCATGACAAGCCCCTTCTTGCCGGCCATCAAAGGGCCGGTCAAAGGAGCCGTCGTAACGGAAGGGGAATCCATCGGAACCTCATCGATTCTGAACCGAATTCAATCTACACGATTGATTTTGCGGGTCAAAGCGCTTTCCGGTAAGCAAGGGGCACCCGCAACCAACCCCTGAGTCTCCGCTTGCCAAAACCGGACGTGCATACCCGCTATGAAAATTGCCTCGCCCTTGGCGTCCTGAACGCCGACCCGGCGCAGGCCGAAACGGTCGCGATTCTGCAAACCTTGGCCGAACAACTCAACGGCTATCGCCCGCCGGCCACCGGCTTGCTGGGGAAAATCCTGCGCAACGGGCCGCCGTCGCGCGGGCTTTATATTCACGGCGCGGTCGGGCGCGGAAAATCCATGCTGATGGATTTGTTTTTCGACAGCGCAATGATCGCCAAGAAGCGCCGCGTGCATTTCCATCAGTTCATGCTGGAGGCGCATGCGCGATTGCACGATTTGCAAACGGAGCAAACCGAAAACATCCTGCCGCATCTGGCCCGCGACATCGCGGACGAAACATGGCTCCTGTGCTTCGACGAATTCCATGTCGGCAACATCGCCGATGCGATGATTCTGGGCCGGCTGTTCGAGCATTTATTCGAAAACGGCGTGGTGATCGTCGCCACGTCTAATTGGCCGCCCTCCGAGCTTTACAAAAACGGCCTGCAGCGCGAGCGCTTCTTGCCCTTTATCGCCCTCATCGAGCAACACATGACGGTGCATCGCCTCGGCGGCGCGGTCGATCACCGCTATGAGCAAATTCGCGGCACGCCAGTTTATTTCACGCCGCTAGGCGCGGCGGCGACGGAAAAACTGGAAACGATCTTCGCGCAACTGACCGGCGGCGCGGCGGAGGAATCGCTGCGCCTGCCGGTGCAGGGCCGCTTCGTCGAGGTGCCGCGCACGGCGCGCGGCGCGGCCATGTTCGGCTTCGAGGAATTATGCAGCCGGCCCTTGGGCGCTGCCGATTTCATCGCCATCGCCGAATGCTTCGCCACGATCCTGATCGATCGGGTGCCGCAACTGGCGCCGGAGCGGCGCAACGAGACCGCGCGCTTCATGACCCTGATCGACGCGCTTTACGAAGCCAAGACCAAGCTCATCATGGCCGCCGCCGCGCCGCCGGAACAGCTATGCCCCACTGGCGACCAGGCCTTCGCCTTCCAGCGCACCGCCAGCCGATTGGTCGAAATGCAGAGCGAGGATTACCGGCAGGCGGCGCATCTTGGTTAAAAAGCATTCGGGGGTCGGCATTCGGCATTCAGGGAATCCCGAATGCATTGACATTTCCGCCTCAAAACCCCTATAAACCCGCCATTCTCGAGAAAGCGATCCGGCCCAAAAGGGCCGCATCCGTCACCTTCATGCAGAAGATGAACTATCGGGACAACAACGGAAAGAGGAAGCAAAGACAATGACTAAACGCGCCGAGTCAAAGTATAAGTTAGACCGCCATCTGGGCGTCAATCTGTGGGGCCGGCCCAAGAGCCCGATCAACAAGCGCGAATACCGCCCCGGCCAGCACGGCCAGCGCCGCTCGAAACCATCCGATTACGGCATCCAGCTTTTGGCCAAGCAAAAGCTGCGCGGCTATTACGGCAATGTCGGCGAGCGCCAGTTCCGCCGTTATTACCAGGAAGCCATGCGCAGGAAGGGCAACAACGGCGAAATCCTGATCCAGCTTCTGGAACGCCGGCTCGATGCCGTGGTCTATCGCATGAAATTCGCGCCGACCGTTTTCGCCGCGCGCCAACTGGTCAATCATGGCCACATCAAGGTCAACGGCAAGAAGGTCAACATCGCTTCCTACCAGGTGAAGGACGGCGACGAGATTCAATTGCAGGACAAGGCCAAGCAGATGGCGACCGTGCTGGTCGCGGTGCAACTGGCCGAACGCGACGTGCCGGATTACATGAGCGTCGATCACGAGGCGATGAAGGGCACTTTTGTAAGGACTCCCGCGATGGGCGACGTGCCCTACCCGGTGCAGATGGAACCCAACCTCGTCATCGAGTATTATTCGCGGTAATTTCCTTTTCGGTATTGCGGAATTGCATTAGCCGAAAGCGCGATATGGTTCCCCTCCCCTTGTGGGAGGGGTTAGGGGTGGGGGAGCGAGGCTTGGCAAAGCGCATGGGATCGAACCCGAGGTCACGGCTAGGCGGAACGCCCCCCTCCCCCGGATCAAGTCCGGGGCAGGCTCTAACCCTCCCCACAAGGGGGAGGGAATCCCGCCGCGCTTCCCGTACAAAAACCCTAACGCCAAAAATACCGAAGGCCGCCGCCGGCGCCAACGAAGAATTGGTGCGCGCCATCCTTGCGCGCACGAAGCAGCCCTTGAGCGCCTACGACATCCTGCCGGAAATGGCGAAAAAGCTGCGCCGGCCGGTGGCGCCGCCAACCGTCTATCGCGCGTTGCAGCATCTCGAAAAGGAAGGCCTTGTCTCGCGCATCGAAAGCAAGAACGCCTATGTCCTCTGCCGCCATCCGCACGAGGAGCACGATTGTTTGTTCTTCATCTGCCGCAAATGCGGCAAGGCGACCGAGGCGCCCGATCCCGGCATCAGCAAGCGCCTGCGCGCCGAGGCCCAGCGTCTCGGTTTCGCGGCAAGCAAGCAGATCCTCGAAATCCTCGGCGTGTGCGAGAATTGCTCGCACTGACAAAATTCAATTCCTGCGCACCCGCCACAGGAAAAGCCGGACGAACGGACTAAAATTTCTGCGCCACCGTTATGAATACGCCGCGCCGCGCGCCCCATTGCGGCGCACCGACGCCGATGCCGGTGCCATCGCGCAATTCGTAAGGGGTGTCGAATACATTGATGACGCTTAAACGCAGGGTCGTTTGGTCATGCGGGAGCAAATTCAGCCTTTGTTCCACGCTGGCGTCCAACGTGGCATAGAACGGCAAGTGGTCTTCGTTGGCAAAGCCGTCGCGCAACCCGCTGCCGGCATGGCTGTCGAGGCCTAGGGAGGTGTCCTTGAGTATGTCATAGCTTATGCCGCCGGACATCGTATAGGTCTGGTCGTGGTCGAGATGAACATAATGGTCGCTTATGTAAGCCAGTTCGCCGGGATCGAAATTGAACTGCGCCGAGATAATGTTTTCGCCCACGGCGCGGGAATAGGCGAAATTGCCATAGGCCTTCAGTTTTTCGCCGGTATAGGTTGCCGTGATCTCGTCGCCGTAAATAGTGCCGCGCTCGTAATTGAACGGGGTTAAAATGAGCGCCGCGCCGAACTGCCCCTCGTCAAGCAAATCCCTCACCTGCTTGTAATAGGCATCGTCGCCGAATACCCAATGGCTGCCGACTTTCTGGATAACCCCGACATCATAATCGTTCGCGCGCTCCGGTTTGACAGCCGAATCTTCGGTTACAGCCGGCGCGCCGGTGGTGCCGGAGAATCCGGCAATGTCGGCGCCGGAAATCAATTCCATGGGTGGGGGCGTAAAGGTGCGCGCATATCCCCAATGCAGGGTCGTCGTCGGCGTCATCTTATAAACGAAGCCGACGCGCGGGCTTAACTGGTTCGCGCTGACATACTGCTCCATATCGTCAAAGCGCGCGCCGTAATTCACGGTCAGCTTATCGGTGAGCTTCCATTCGTCCTGCAGATATAGTCCGTACAATTGCCCGGTTTTGCTGTGATCGTTCACGATCGGCGAGGATACGGTATCGTCGCCGGGATCGAGTAAGGCGTAGGACGTGGTGTTGGACTGGACATTGTCGTTTTGCACCATGAACCCGGCGCGCAGCGTATGTTCGCTATCGATGCGCCAGCTATTGTCGTTCTGCAATCCGATCGCAAGGTCGTTATACTGCACATCGGACGCAATGCCGTTATAGGCCAAATCGCCAATCACGTCGGGCCGGAAATGTGTTTCCGAGCTTCGGATATAAGGCGCCACCTGCACCTCGACGCCGTCCGCGCCGCCTTGCCACGCGGCGGACATGAACTGGTTGCTTTCGAACTGGCGTTCGTTGAGGTTCGCGGAATTCGGGGTCGGGGTGCCGGTTATCGTATATTGCGGCGCCTGGTTCGGATTGTTGGGAATCTGGAAATAGCTGATGGCGGATCCGCCCGTGATCTGCACCCGCTGAAACGGATTGATCATATAGTCGGCATAACCGAATTCCTTGTTTTGCTCGGTATGGTCGTGAATGGCATGGGCCGAGGAGGTCGGATTCTCGATGCCGAGATCGGACGATAAATGACTCGCCGATACGAAATAATTCGCATTGCCGGCCCTGCCCCCGTAGTCGAGGGATTCCTCCAAAGTGCCGTTGCTCCCGCCCATGACGCTGGCGGTTCCGCTGTCCTCGAAACCCGTTTTCGTGGTGATGTCCATGATGCCGGCGGTGTGCCACCCATATTGAGCGGGAAGAACGCCGTCAAGCAACGTGGCGCTCTGGATGATGTGCGTATCCAGAACATCGCCCAAACCGAGGACGCCGACGGGCAAGATAATGCCGTTGAGACGATATTGCACGTTGGCATGCTCGCCGCGGATATGCAGCAAACCGCTGGCCGCGGAATCCTCCGCGACCCCGGGCATTTGCAGCATGACCTTGTCGAGCGGGGTATCTTCGCCTTCGGGCAGGGCGGCAATAGCCTTCCGGTCGACTTTGTAGGCGCTGGTTCCCGTCTTCGGCGAGAGAAAATTGCGCGCGTCCTCGAAATGCTTCGTGATGATCACATTCATCGCCTGCCCGCTGCCGACCAAAATATCCTTGGCGACCGGCTTTGCGCCAATGATGCTGACGGCGGCGGAGCCGATAATCGCGCTGCCCTCGGTCGCGGCGAGGACATAGCTTCCTTGCGGCACGGCCGAAAAAGCGAACGCGCCGTTGGCGCCGGTCTTAACCTTCGCCACCGTCGCGCCCGCGCCGTTTTGCAGGATCACCGTCATGCCGGGAATTCCATGGCCGGCCGCGTCGCGCACCGTGCCGGCGATCGCCGCCGTTTCGGCGCGGGCGGCGCAAAGCGGAAAAACGGCAAGCACGAGGGCGATCAGGACGGCGCGGCGCATTGGACGACTCCATACGTCATGTTATAACATAACAACAAAGGTTAGCCGCGGGCGCACACCGCCGTCAAGGCGCTTGCCGGCACTGGGAAACCCGGCTTTTTTCGGCCTCCGCCGACTCTCTTGACCCCCTCCATATCGCTATGCAGCAATGACCTCGCCGGGCCGATTCGGCACGCGAAGCGGCCGGCCAAACTTCGGAAAAGGATCCTGACATGCTGCCCGGCGTCCGCTTTCTTCCGCTTCGCTTTTCCCGCCTCGGCGGTTCCTTTCTCGCGCTGGCCGCGGTCCTGCTCGCACCCTCCTCCGCATGGGCCGCGCCCGCCGGGCACATCGACAGCGGCGACACGGCATGGATGCTGACGGCGACGGCGCTCGTGCTTTTGATGACGATCCCCGGCCTTGCCGTGTTCTATGGCGGCATGGTGCGGCGGCATAACGTTCTCTCGACCGTGATGCAAAGTTTTGCCACCGCCTGCCTCGTCGCGGTCTTGTGGGTCGTCGTCGGCTACAGCATCGCCTTCTCGAACGGCAGTGAATGGATCGGTGGACTGAGCCGCGTCCTTTTGCATGGCATGGACGTGAACGCGCCGTTCGTCCTCGGCGCCGGCACGCCGGGCGCCACGCCGATGACGATCCCGGAAGCGCTTTACATGATGTTCCAGATGACGTTTGCGATCATCACGCCGGCGCTGATTGCCGGCGCTTTCTGCGACCGCATCAAATTCTCGGCCATGCTGGTGTTCATGGGTTTGTGGTCGCTGATCGTCTATGCGCCGATCGCCCATTGGGTGTGGGACCCGCAAGGCTTCCTCGCCAAGGACGGCATTCTCGATTTCGCCGGCGGTACCGTCGTGCATATCAATGCCGGCGTCGCCGGGCTTGTCGCCGCGCTGGTGATCGGCCGCCGTTTGCACTCGGAGGAAAATTTCGCGCCCCACAACCCGGCCTATAGCGTGGTCGGCGCTTCGTTGTTATGGGTCGGCTGGTTCGGATTCAACGCCGGCTCGGCCGGCGCCGCCAACGGACGCGCCGCCATGGCCATGACCGTCACGATGATTGCCGCCGCAATGGCCGCGCTCGCGTGGATGACGGTCGAATGGATCACGCGCGGCAAACCGAGCGTGCTTGGTATCATCACGGGAGCCGTCGCCGGCCTCGTCGCCATCACGCCGGCTTCGGGCTTCGTCGATCCGGTAGGCGCGTTGGTGATCGGTGCGCTCGGCGGCGCCGGATGCTTTATTTCGGCGCACGCAATTAAAAAGTATTTCAAGCTCGACGACAGCCTCGATTGCTTCGGCGTCCACGGCGTCGGCGGCATGCTGGGCGCGCTGTTGACCGGCGTGTTTGCGACATCCTCGATCAGCGGCGTGGCTTCGCAAGCCGGCTGGGTCGACGGCCATCCGGGGCAGATTTTGATTCAGCTTGAGGGCATGGCATGGACCATCGGCTGGTGCGCCATCGCCACTTTCGTGATCCTGATGATCATCGAACACACAATCGGATTGCGCGTGTCCGAGGAAGTCGAGCGCGAAGGCCTCGACCGCGCGCTGCATGGCGAGCAGTTGAGGCATTGAGTGCGGGGGGAAGCCCGTTTACTCACACCATAAAATAAGTTAAAGTTTGTTTTGTAAGCAACTTTATTGCTTCTGTTTTGTGCTGCGAAAGTTCAACAATAAAGACAAACAATCGCGGTAAAACAAGGAATTAGGCGCGATGGCTTCGACTGCAGATCAACGCGACCCCAACCGGGTCATCATTTTCGACACCACGCTGCGCGACGGCGAGCAATCGCCGGGTGCGGCGATGAATTACGACGAGAAGCTGCGCCTTGCCCATGTGCTGGAGGAACTCGGCGTCGATGTGATCGAAGCCGGTTTCCCGGTTGCCTCCAGGGGCGATTTCGAGGCGGTCGAAACCATCGCCAAGGCGATCAAAAATTCCACCGTCTGCGCCCTCGCCCGTGCGCAAGCCGGCGACATCGAGCGCGCCGGCGAGGCGATCAAGCCCGCCGCACAGGGGCGTATTCACACCTTCATCTCCACCTCGCCGCTTCACATGAAACACAAGCTGCAAATGGCGCCGGAGCGCGTGTTGCAGGCCGTCGTGGACAGCGTAACTTTGGCCCGCAATCTATGCGACGACGTCGAATGGAGCGCCGAGGACGGCACCCGCACCGAGCACGATTTCCTCTGCCGCTGCGTCGAGGCGGCGATCAAGGCGGGAGCCACCACCATCAACATTCCCGACACCGTCGGCTATACCACGCCGCAGGAATATGCCGAATTGATCAAGATGCTGATCGCGCGCGTGCCGAACATCGACAAGGCCATTATCTCGACCCATTGCCATAACGATCTCGGCCTCGCGGTCGCCAATTCTCTGGCCGGCGTGATCGAAGGCGCGCGGCAGGTCGAATGCACCATCAACGGCCTCGGCGAGCGCGCCGGCAATGCGGCTTTGGAGGAAATCGTCATGGCGCTCAAGGTGCGCCACGACCGCATGCCCTTCACCACCGGCATCAAGACCGAAAACATCACGCGCGCCTCGCATCTGGTGTCGAGCATCACCGGCTTCCCGGTGCAGCCCAACAAGGCGATCGTCGGCGCCAATGCCTTTGCCCATGAAAGCGGCATCCATCAGGACGGCGTCATCAAGAACCGCCAGACCTACGAGATCATGACGCCGCAATCGGTCGGCCTCGCCAAGACCTCGCTCAAGCTCGGCAAATTGTCGGGCCGCAACGCCTTCCGCGGCAAATTGAAGGAACTCGGCTACGAGCTTGGCGACAACGCCCTTGCCGACGCCTTCGAGCGCTTCAAGGACCTCGCCGACCGCAAGAAGGAAGTGTTCGACGAGGACATCATGGCTTTGGTGGACGACGAAGTGGCGCGCGCCGGCGAGCGCATCCGCCTTGTATCGATGGAGGTGCAGGCAGGCTCGAAAGGGCCGCAGCGCGCGACTCTGGAGCTTGCCATCGACGGCAAAACCGTGACGGCGACGGCGACCGGCAACGGCCCGATCGACGCCACCTTCAACGCGATCAAGGAACTGGTGCCGCACAAGGCCACGCTCCGGCTTTATCAGGTCAACGCCATCACCGAAGGCACCGACGCGCAGGCCGAAGCGACCGTGCGGCTCGAAGAAGACGGCCGCCTCGTCAACGGGCAAGGCGCCGATCCCGACACGCTGGTCGCCTCGGCCCGCGCCTATATCCACGCCCTCAACAAGCTGGCCATCAAGCGCCTCAAGGGCATCGCGCCGGAGATGATGCCGTTGACGGCGGAATAGGTGCTAGTGGCTAGTTGCTAGGTGCTGGATTTTGGGGAAACCTGACAATAGGTATGAACTCGCTAGCAACTAGCAACCAGCACCTAGCAACTATTTAGTAACCACAATCCGTTAATGTAAAAGCAGGCATTTTTCCCGATTCCCAAGGCATCAACGTGGTTCTCGGTGGCGAACAACATCAGGCCGACGGCTGGGCCCGCCAGGCTCTCGAACGTATGCGCCGCGACGGCCTGCCGCCGACGCCGGAGCATTACGCCGTCTATTATTATTATTACACGGGCAGCCATCCCAACCTGAAAATGGCGATGGACCTTTTGTGGGAGCAGCATGGCGCTCTCACCGCCCAGCAATGTGCCGACCTCTTCACCACCCATCTGGGGCTCGAGGCCGAGCATAAATTGCTGAAGGAAGCCAACGTCGCCATCGAAAGCGAAATCAAGAACGTCCTCAAGGTCATCGACCAGGCATCATCCGGCACCGCCGAGTATGGCAAGACCCTCGATCATTTCGAAGGCAAGCTGTCCGGCTCGCATTCGCTCGAGCAAATCCGCGAGGTCGTGACCAAGGTCGCCAACGAAACGCGCGTGATCGCCAAGCAGAACGAGCGCCTGCAAACCCAATTGGCGCAGACCACCGATCAATTGACCGAGATGCGTTACAATCTCGACCAGGTCCACCGGGAATCGCAGATCGACCCGCTGACGGAGGTCGGCAATCGCAAATTCTTCGATCACGAGCTGGCACACGCGATGAACGAGGCGGCGGCAAGCACCACGCCGCTCACCCTGTTGATCGTCGACATCGATCATTTCAAGAAATTCAACGACACCCACGGCCATCTGATCGGCGACCAGGTTTTGCGCCTCGTCGCCCGCACCATGGTCGAGAACTTGAAGGGCCGCGACGTGATCGCCCGCTTCGGCGGCGAGGAATTCGTGATTGTGTTGCCGCAGACCCGCGCCATCGACGGCGAGAAAGTCGCCAACCAGTTGCGCGCCAGCCTCAGCACCAAGCATATCCGCCGCCGCTCAACCAACGAAACCCTCGGCGGCGTCACCGTCTCGGTCGGCGCGGCCGAATATCGCCCCGGCGAAGACGCCGACAGCTTCATCGCCCGCGCCGACAAAGCCCTCTACAGGGCCAAGGAAACCGGGCGCAACAAGGTGGTGATCGAGGACGCGCCACCGGCTGTTGCCGCCGTCAAGGCGTAATCTTTCGGGACGAAAAACGCGCTGGAATTGACGCCCGCGAGTGTGCGATTCTGGCGGCGATGACGCAAACGACCGCCCTCACTGCCACCGACGAACCCGCCTTCTGGCGCGATCTCAATCCCGCCCAGCGCGCGGCGGTCGCCGCTTTGGACGGGCCGGTCCTGGTCTTGGCCGGCGCCGGCACCGGCAAAACGCGGGTTTTGACCGCACGGCTCGTCAATCTTCTGGCAAGCGGCAAGGCGCTGCCGGGACAAATCCTCGCCGTCACTTTCACCAACAAGGCCGCCGGCGAAATCCGCCAGCGCGCGAGCGAAATGCTGGGCCGCTCGGTCGAGGGCTGGTTCCTCGGCACCTTCCATTCGCTGGCGGCGCGGCTTTTGCGCCCGCATGCCGAATTGGCCGGCCTCAAGCCAAATTTCACCATTCTCGGCGAGGACGACCAATTGCGCCTCATCAAGCAGCTTTTGGAAGCCGAGAATATCGACGAGAAAAAATCGCCGGCCCGCGTGGTGCTGGCC
>DATKSH010000219.1:0-2682 GCA_035531735.1 Alphaproteobacteria bacterium | reverse complement strand
CACCGGCTTGAGCCATTCGGATTCCGGCAGGCCTTGCCATTTCTTGCCATCGCGCTGCGCCAGCGCCGCGCCCACGTCTTTCAAATATTCGCCGGGATAAAGCCCTTCGGGAATGTCGCCGATTGCCTCGCCCAATGCCTCGCGATAACGCAAATATGTAGTGCGCGCCAGAACATCGACCTGCGCGCCGGCATCGTTGAAATAATATTCGCGCGTGACGGCATAACCGGACTTGGCCATCAAATTGGCGAGCGTATCGCCCAACACGGCGCCGCGCACATGCCCGGCATGCATCGGCCCTGTGGGATTGGCCGAGACATATTCGATATTCACTTTTTCGTTTTCGCCGATGCCGCTATCACCGTAATGCAGCCCGGCCTTAAGAATGTCCTTTAATTCGCTGTGCCAAACCTCGGGCCTAAGCCGAAGATTGATAAAGCCGGGCCCGGCGATTTCGACCTTCTCAATGGCCGGATGCGCCTCCAGTTTGGGCTTCAACAACTCGGCGATGGCGCGCGGCGGCTTGCCGGCGAACTTCGCCAGCATCATCGCCGCGTTGGTCGCCAGGTCGCCATGCGCCGCCTCGCGCGGCGGCTCGACGTTGAAATTCGGCAATGAGCCATGGGGCAGCGCAAGCGCGCCGGGTTTGGCCAAATCCCGAACGATTTCTTCGATGGCCGCATGGATAGCTTTAAAAATTGCCATTAAATTAGATTCTCCACCGCAAACACCCGCCGATGCTCCTGCATCGCATAGCGATCCGTCATGCCGGCGATATAATCCGCGATCAGGCGCGCCTTGAAAGCCTCGTCGCCCGCGCCTTCGCGCAAGGCCTCGAACCACGCGTTGGGCAGGCAATTGGGCTCGGCCATGAAGAACAGGAACAGATCCTTAACGATACGCCGCGCCTTGGCACAAATGCGGTTCACCTTGCTGTGACGGTACATGCGCGCGTGCAGGAATTCGCGCAAGGTTTTCAAATTCGCGTGCATCGGGAAACTGAAACTGACGACCGCCTGCGGCGCGCGGCGAATATCGGCGGCGGAGGCCGGCTGCAACACGCGCAGATTGGCGCGCGCGGTGTCCAGCACGTCGCCGACCATCGACCCCACCACCTGCCGCACGGTTTCCTGCATCAGCCGATCCGACGCAGCCTCGGGATAGTCGCGCTGGATACCGGCCAGCACCGGCCCGAACATCGGCAAATCGCGCAGATCGTCGAGCCGGAAAAATCCCGCTCGCTGGCCATCATCAATATCATGCGTGTTATAGGCGATGTCGTCGGAAAGCGCCGCCACTTGCGCCTCCGGCCCGGCGAAGCTCGAAAGTTCAAGGTCCCATTCGGCGCAGAACGCGCGCACGGTCGGCGGCAAATCGGCTTCGTTCGCAATCGGCCCGTTATGTTTGACGATGCCTTCCAGTGTTTCCCATGTCAGGTTGAGCCCGTCGAAACGGATATAGCGCCGTTCCAGCTTCGTCAGAATCCGGAAAGTTTGCTCGTTATGGCTGAAGCCTCCATAGGGCTGCATCACCTCGGCCAACCCCTCCTCGCCGGCATGGCCGAAACAGGTATGGCCGAGATCGTGCGCCAGCGCCAAGGCCTCGGCCAAATCCTCGTCAAGCCCAAGCGCGCGGGCGATCGAGCGCGCGATCTGCGCGACCTCCAAGGAATGAGTCAATCGCGTGCGATAATAATCGCCTTCGCTTTCGATGAACACTTGGGTCTTGTTGCGCAATTTGCGGAACGCGCCGGAATGAATGATGCGGTCGCGGTCGCGCTGAAACTCGCTGCGCGTGGCTGGCGGCGTTTCCTTAACCAAGCGCCCGCGCGTTTCCGCCGTCTTGGAAGCATAGGGCGCCAATCCATAAGGGCCATGCCTGTCTTGCATTTGTCCGTCCATCGCCCCACATTACATAGATCATGGGCCTTTTTCCAGCGGGACGGCAGGATGAACGAAAGCGAACATCAGACAGCCGTAAGCCTCACCGACGCCGCCGCGCGGCGCATCCTCAAGGTCGTGGCGGACGAAAAAAACCCGGCCTTGATGGTGCGGCTCGAAGTGCTGGGCGGCGGTTGTTCCGGCTATCAATATAAATTCGGCTTCGATGGCCATTTTGACGCGGCCGAGGATTTGGTGATCGAAAAGTCCGGCGCGCGCCTTGTGATCGACAAAACCTCGCTCGGCCTGCTCAAGGGTAGCGCCATCGATTACGGCGAAAACCTGATGGAAGCCGGCTTCAAGGTCGTCAATCCCAACGCGGAATCCTCCTGCGGGTGCGGCAATTCGTTCGCGGTCGCGGACGCCGAATAAATTATGTCTCCGCCTTGTGCGGCGGCCGATAGGCGTGAAACAGGTTGTAATTCACCTCGATGACTCCATCCTCGCGCCGCGTCAGGATGTCCTCGAAAAAAGCACCACAAACGATTTCGTCGGCGATATAGGAATGCCGGGCGTGAATAGTTTGCGAAAGAGTTTCGTCCTGTCCGCTGAGAGACACGATGATCTCGTCCTCGGTCGCGCGCAGGCTTGCCGGCGAGGCTCCATACAGCGGGCTATGCTCGTCGATCCGGTGCAGCAGCGTCCAGGTCAGTTGCAGCACCGGCACATAGTCGCGTACCAAAGGCAGGTCGTAAAAGCGCCGCATCTGGTAGCCCTCCTTCGTCACGCCATCGCGCAGCAG
>DATKSH010000218.1:0-4581 GCA_035531735.1 Alphaproteobacteria bacterium | reverse complement strand
CATATCGGATTCACGCAGGATTATACGAGAAACGGTGCATCGGGGATCGTTCTGCGCTCCGTCCCACCGGGCATGCCGGCGCAGAATTCCGTGCCGGTCGCGCCGGGAGTGCATTTCACCCCGGCCACCAATGGCCGTCCTGATTGGCTTACCACCGAACTCGGCAACCGGGATGCCGGCGGCATGCGCATCGAAACCCACTTTATAAACGGCAAAGCATTTACCGATATCAAGGTTCGCGGGAATGGCGGCCAGATAATGGGCCCTGCGATCGCCTCCGGCGGCCCGGAAGTCCTGCTCGCTTTGCAAGACGAGTTAAAGAAGAACCACGGCGACGTGCAGGCCACATCAAGCGCGCTTTCGACGAAAGCAGGGCAAGCCGCGTTCAAGAAAGAGGCCGCCGCGATCAAGGCGCATCCCGACAAAGCAGCCGCACCGGCCACGGCAAAATCCGAAGCCGGCGCGCCTGCCCAAGGTGCGGCACAACCGCATAATCCGGCTACGCCCGCTCCGGCGCCGGAAGCCGCAGGCAAGAAACCTGAGGCGAGAAAAGGCTCCGCCGCCAAGCCGACGAGGCGCACCCACGCCGGGCATGTCTTGCGCGGCGAGAATTCAAAGGCGGCGGCGGGCCGCATTGTCATTGAACATCCCGGTCCCAATAGCGCGGCCGAGAAACTCAACACCTACTACGACGAACACAATCCGACCGGCAATGCGGCGACCAACCCGGACCATTTCGATCCCAGCAGGGCTCTTACCGCCAGTCAATACAAGGCTGCCATGGCCATTCGGCTAAAAACGTCATGGTAAGGCCGTAAAGCCGGAACCGCGCCACGGCTACGGTGCGTCTCGCGCAAACCTTGTCCTGCCCGCCGATCCCTGATAGTCCTAAAGCCTGTCTTTAAAGGAGATTCCGCATGCCCGTGCCGCCGCCTTCGTCGCCCGTAGCGCCGCCATCGAATGGCGGCAAACCGCCGATGTCTTTGGAAGGCGCGCCCGACAGCCTGCCCTTGTTCTATGCCAACCCGCGCCCGCTCGATCGCGCGCAGGACGCGGGCATGCGCGTGTCGCGCCCGTCGCATTTCCGCTTTGCCGCCGGCACCAACGCCATTCCCTTGCTGGTCGATGAATTCCCGCTGGCGGCGGCCTATTACCCGATCGTTTTCGCCGATGGGCCGATGCCGATCCCGGCCGCCGTGGTCGGGCTCAAGAACGACAGCAATCTGTATATCGACGGCGAAGGACGCTGGGTCGCCGGCTCCTATTTGCCGGCCTATGTGCGGCGCTATCCCTTCATCCTGATGGACGACCCGGAACGCAAGCAATTCGTCCTCTGCATCGACGAGGCCAGCGATATGCTGAGCCCAAACGGCGAGTTTGCCCTGTTCGAGGGCGAGCAGCCGAGCGATTTCACCAAAAGCGCGATGGAATTCTGCGCCGTTTTGCGCCAGCAGGGCGACGCCACCGATGCTTTCGTCAAGGCGCTCAAGGATTACGACCTGCTGCGCCCCAACGACGCGCAGATCGACATGCCGGACAAGACGCGCCTGCAACTGAGCGGTTTCCTCGTCATCGATCCGGAAAAATTCGACAAGCTGCCGGATAACGTGTTCCTCGAATGGCGCAAGAAGGGCTGGATCGGCCTCGTCTATGCCCAGCTTTTGTCTTCGCACCGCTGGCAAAGCCTGGTCGAATTGATGCAGAAGCACGGATCGTAAAGATAAAAGATAACCGTGGCCACAAGGGCCGACGCAATCCCCTCCCCCTTGTGGGGAGGGTTAGGGAGGGGGGCCATCGGTATTCCGGAATTATGTTCTTTTTTCTGAAACGCTACGCCAAGCCTCACCCCCCCACCCCTAACCCCTCCCACGAGGGGAGGGGAACAAGCCTGTCCTGCCTGGCAGGTCGCCGCGACAATATCTTAAAATTCGCCGCCTTTCTTTTGTTCGTGGTGCTGTTCCCCTTCCCCGCCCACGCGCAAGAAGCGCAGTACGGCATCGCCCTGCACGGCGCGCCGAAATACCCCGCCGATTTCACCCATTTCGATTATGTGAACCCGGATGCGCCCAAGGGCGGCACCTTGCGCATGTGGTCGATGGGCACGTTCAGCACCCTCAATCCCTTCACGCTTCTGGGCGGCGGATCCGACGGCGCCGACGGCCTCGGCCTCACCTTTGAAACGTTGATGACGGGTTCCGCGGACGAACCGTTCAGCGAATATGGCGAAGTGGCGCAAAGCGTGACCGTCGCGCCCGACCGTTCATGGGTCGAATACACATTGCGGCCGGAGGCGCGCTTTTCCGACGGATCGAAAATCACGCCGGCCGACGTGATTTTCTCCTTCAATATTTTACGTGAAAAAGGCCATCCGTCCTACCGCAGCTATTACAAAGATGTCGTCAAGGCCGAGCAGGTTGGGCCGGATTCGGTCAAATTCACCTTTCGTGATGGCAAAAACACCGAAATGCCGCTGATCATGGGGCAATTGCCGGTGCTGTCGAAAAAATTCTGGCAAAGCAAGGATTTCGGCGCTTCGACGCTGAAGCCGATTTTGGGCAGCGGGCCTTATAAGATCGAAAGCATCGATCCCGGTCGTTCTATAACCTATGTCCGGGTGAAGAACTGGTGGGCGAAGGATTTGCCGGTCAACAAAGGGCGCTTCAATTTCGACCATATCCGCTTCGATTATTACCGCGATTCGACCGTCGCCTTGCAGGCGTTTTTCGCAGGGCGCTACGACTTCCGCCTTGAGAACGTGGCCAAGGATTGGGCGCTGGCCTACAAGGATATACCGGCGGTAAAAAACGGCCTGATCAAGCGGCAAAAAATCAGGAACGAATTGCCGCAAGGCATGCAGGCCTTCATTTTCAACATTCGCCGGCCTTTGTTCCGCGATCCGCGCGTGCGCGAGGCGCTCGGCTATACTTTCGATTTCCAATGGTCGAACAAGAACCTCGCCTATGGCGCCTATAAACGGCTCAACAGCTATTTCGCCAATTCGGAGCTGGCGGCGACCGGCCTGCCCTCGCCGGCCGAATTGAAATTGCTCGATCCGTGGCGCGGCAAAATTCCCGGCGAAGTGTTCACCAAAGCCTTCACATCGCCGGTCAGCGACGGCAGCGGCGAGGATCGCGCCAATCTGGAAAAGGCCGCGGCGCTTTTGAAGGAAGCCGGCTGGGCGATCAAGAACGGGGTGTTGACCAACGCCGAAGGCCAGCCGTTCCGCTTCGAGATCATCGACGACGAGCCGATGTTCGAGCGCTGGATCCTGCCGTGGATTCGCAACATGCAACGGCTCGGCATCGAGGCGACCTACCGCACGGTCGACACGTCGCAGATGCAGCGGCGGATGGACAATTTCAATTTCGACATGACGGTCGCGGTTTATCCGCAATCGATCTCGCCCGGCAACGAGGAACGCGATTATTTCGGATCATCCAAGGCCGACCAGAAAGGCAGCCGCAATTTGATCGGCATCAAGAACCCGGCGGTGGACGCGATGATTTCCGCCGTCGTCCACGCCAAGAGCCGCGAAGACCTGGTGACCGCCTGCCGCGCTTTGGATCGCATTTTGCTGTGGAATTATTATGTGGTGCCCAACTGGTATATCGACAGCTTCCGCATCGCCTATTGGGACAAATTCGGCCAGCCCAAAATCGCGCCCAAATATGGGTTGGCCGTCACCGATAGCTGGTGGATCGATCCAGCGAAGGCCGGGCGGATTTTGCAGGCGCAGGGGCGGAATTAGGTAAACGGCGTCATTCCCGCGGAAGCGGGAATCCATTTTTCTTAAAGAAGATGGATGCCCGCCTTCGCGGGCATGACGCGCTATTCCTACGCCGCATCCGTCGCGGTCGCCTGCGCTGCCGCTTCGGCAAGCGCCTTCTGGGCGGCCTTTTCGGCGTCGAGGCGGTCGGCCTCGGTGTCACGGGCGGCGGCGATGCGGCGCAGGTGATTGACGACCGAGCCGGTGCCGGCCGGGATCAACCGGCCGACGATCACGTTTTCCTTCAACCCTTCGAGCGTATCGACCTTGCCGGAGACGGCGGCTTCGGTCAGCACGCGCGTCGTTTCCTGGAACGAGGCGGCCGAGATGAAGCTGCGGGTCTGGAGCGAGGCCTTGGTGATACCTTGCAGCACTGCCTTGCCCTGCGCCGGGCGCAGGCTTTCCAGCACCGCCTTTTCGTTGACGGCAAGGAATTCGCTGCGATCGACCAGTTCGCCGGCGAGGAACGTCGTGTCGCCGGCATCGGTGATTTCGATCTTCTGCAACATCTGGCGCACGATCACTTCGATGTGCTTGTCGTTGATCTTGACGCCCTGCAAGCGATAGACCTCCTGAATCTCGTTGATAAGATAGTTGGCCAAGGCTTCGACGCCCAGCACGGCGAGGATGTCGTGCGGCACGGGATTGCCGTCGATCAGCAAATCGCCCTTCATCACCATGTCGCCTTCCTGGACGGCAATATGCTTGCCCTTGGGGATCAGGTATTCGCGCGGTTCCAAAGCCTCGTCGGCCGGGCGCACGATGATGCGGCGCTTGGCCTTGTAGTCCTTGCCGAATTCCACGCGGCCTTCGAC
>DATKSH010000217.1:0-4540 GCA_035531735.1 Alphaproteobacteria bacterium | reverse complement strand
CGCATGGCGATGCGGATGAAATCGGCGCCGCCGAACCCGAACATCAAGGCTACGCGCCGCAAAAACCGCACTTCGGCGAGGCTCAAACCGTGGCTATCCGCGGCCGCGATCATGAAAAGCCCGCCCAGAACCTGTTCGAGGACTTCCGGGTGGCCGCGAAACGTATGCTCGAGCTGCAGCGCATAAGGCTCGAAACCGGAGGGATCGCGCGCCGCGCGGTCGAACAGGCGCCCGACCCGGTCGACCTGCGATTCGGGCACCCCGAACACGCGCTTGAACGCCTCGATCTCCTCGCGCGTCACGCGCCCGTCAGCTTTCGCCATCTTGGCGCCCAGCACGATCACGCCCATGGTAAAAACCGCCTGCTGCATGTTGCCGGAGAAATCGCTGTAGGGCGTGCCCGACAAGGCTTGCCATAAATGCGCGCCTTCCTGGTCGCGGCCCTGATCGTGGACATGCCCGGCGATCACGCCCAGCACCGCGCCGAGCGGCCCGCCCATGGCGAGGCCCAAAAGCCCGCCGACAATTTTGCCCCGCATCTTGGTCATCGATTGTTAGCTCGATTGGTCGAAGAGGGTTTTTGCCGAGAGGGCTTTTCTTTCTTCACGGGGATCCAAATTCCATTAAAGGTAAGTCGAAACAACGGCTTGCCGTAAAGAACGGCGTCATTCCGCAAAATTTTCTTTTCGGCGTCCCCGCGAAAGCGGGGAAGACGAAAGAAAATTTATGCGGAATCCGATTTGGTTATTTCCGGATCGAACAGGAAATCGGATTCCGGATAAATTCCCATTCTTTCGCCGCAGCGAAAGAATGGGAATTTTCCGGAATGACGCGCTCTTTTCATTGAGTCCGGACCGAACTTGGCTTTCCCCTAACCCAATCCCTCCGGGCATCAAATCCCTTCGAATTTGATCCCGCGAGCGAGACATATCGTGCGCGCCAAAATGTCATTCCCATCTCTGCCATGGTGTTGCGCTTTGGGTCTTGTTAGATCATATTATAGGCATGCGCTCCCGTATGCATCCTGCTCAGTTGCCGGCTTTTTTGCAAGCCGCCGGCATCCGTCCCACCCGCCAGCGCGCGGCGCTGGCCGCCATCCTGTTCGACGGCGCGCCCAAGCACATGACGGCCGAGCAGGTCCATGCCGCCGCGCGCACCCGCCGCAGCAAAGTGTCGCTGGCCACCGTCTATAACGCCCTCCACCAATTCACCGAAGCCGGCCTCTTGCGCGAAGTGCTGATCGATTCGGCGCGGGTCTATTTCGACACCAACACCGACGCGCATCACCATTTCTTCGACGAGGCAAGCGGCGACTTGCACGACATCCCGGCCGCCGCCGTCAAGCTCGCCCGCCTGCCCAAACCCCTCAAGGGCCGCAAAGTCGCGCGTGTCGATGTGATCATACGTTTGTGCTAATTAGATTTGTCATGATGGAACCGCCCGCACCGCAAGGGCAGGGGTAATCCCCTCCCCCTTGTGGGGAGGGTTAGGGAGGGGGGCCATCCGCATGCCGGATGTTTGTTCTTTGTCCTGAAGCAATGTGCTAAACTTTGCTCCCCCACCCCTAACCCCTCCCACGAGGGGAGGGGAACAGGCCGCGCTGCTTGGCTAATCGATTCCATCAAATCGGGATATGCCCTAAAAGGCCATTGACACAATTTAGAATTATTCTAAAATATCCCCGGTCCTCCTCTCGCAACCTCCAACCCACGGAGTCCACCATGCCATCCCTCAAGGGCTCGAAGACCGAGCAAAACCTCAAGGACGCGTTTTCCGGCGAAAGCCAGGCCAACCGTCGTTATCTTTATTTCGCCCAAAAGGCCGATGTCGAAGGCTTCAACGACACGGCCGCCGTGTTCCGCTCGACGGCGGAAGGCGAGACCGGCCACGCCCACGGCCATCTCGAATTCCTCGAGGCCGTCGGCGACCCGGCGACCGGCAAGCCGATCGGCAAGACCTCGGACAACCTCGCCGCCGCCATCGCCGGCGAAACCCACGAATACACCGATATGTACCCGGGCATGGCCAAAGCCGCGCGCGAGGAGGGCTTCGGCGAAATCGCCGAATGGTTCGAAACGCTGGCCAAGGCCGAGAAATCCCACGCCGGCCGTTTCCAGCGCGCGCTCGACGACTTAAAGAAAGCGGCGTGAGCTTAGGGATCAAGGGGCTAGGGACTAGGGGCTAGGGAAATTCTTCCGCTTTCTGCCCCAGTCTCTGCCCCAAGATTTCCCTAGCCCCCAACACCTAGCCCCTAGCCCCTATGACCGAAGGCAGCCTCGCCGCGCCGATGCGGCATCCCCTCGATTGGCAAAATCCCGATTTCTATGATGATGCCAAGCTCGACGCCGAATTGCGCCGCGTGTTCGACATCTGCCACGGCTGCCGGCGCTGTTTTAATCTCTGCGATTCCTTTCCGCGTTTGTTCGATTTGATCGACCAATCGCCGTCCGGCGAATTGCACGATGTCGCCTCGAAAGATTTCGCGCCGGTGGTGGAAGCCTGCACCCTCTGCGACATGTGCTTTATGACCAAATGCCCTTATGTGCCGCCGCATCCCTTCAATCTCGATTTTCCCCATCTGATGCTGCGCTACCGCGCAACCGAATATAAAAAAGGCGAGGTCGCCTTCAGCGACCGCGAATTGACCAAGACCGACCGCAACGGCGAAATCGCCAAGCATGTAGCACCCATCGCCAACTGGGCGACATCGACGGACAATCATTTCACGCGCCCGGTTCTGGAAGTCGCCGCCGATATTCACCGCCAAGCCGCCTTGCCGCGCTACGCCTCGGAAACTTTCGTCGCCCGCGCGGCACATGAATCCGTCGCAATCAACCGCGAAGCACCCGCCTATGGCCAGCGCAAAGCCGCGCTCTATGCCACCTGCTCGATGAATTATAACGATCCCGAAATGGGCCTTTTGGCGCGGGCCCTGCTGGCCAGGAACGGCGTCGAGACCGAAGTGGTTTACCCCTCCTGCTGCGGCATGCCGCAACTGGAGCAAGGCAACATCGCGCAAGTGGCCGCCAATGCGCGCAAGGTCGCCGGCGCTTTCGCGCCATGGATCGAAAAGGGCTATGACATCATCGCACTGGTGCCAAGCTGCGCCCTGATGCTCAAATCCGAATGGCCGCTTTTGGTGCCGAAATCCGACCCGGCTTACGAAGCGGTGACAAAACTTTCCAAATCCACTTTCGATCTCAGCGAATATATCGTCGACATCGCGAAGAAAAACGGCCTCGCGCCCGGCGCGCAAAGCCTGCCGGGCCCGGTCGCGCTCCATCTCGCCTGCCATGCGCGCGCGCAGAACATGGGCGCGAAAGCCGCCGAAATGCTGAAACTCCTGCCGCAATCCGAAGACGTCACGGTCATCGAGCGCTGCTCGGGGCATGGCGGTTCATGGGGCATCAAGCGCGAGAATTTCCCGGTGGCGCTGAAAACAGGCAAGCCGGTGGCGACAAAAGCCGCCGAAATCCTGAAAAACGCCGAGGAAAAGCATAAGCCCGCATTTGTCGCCTCCGAATGCCCGCTCGCCGCCGCCCATATCGCGCAAGGCGTCGAACGCCTCGACGCGAAGCAGAAACCGCGCACTTGGCACCCGGTCGAAATTTTCGCCTTGGCCTACGGTATCGAAAGGAAGAACGGAACGGTTTAGACTGCTATGCGTGGCTTAAGAACGACATTTCTTTAAAAGGGGTGTCATTCCGCAAAATTTTCTTTTCGACCACGAAGTGGGCGAAAGAAAATTTATGCGGAATCCGATTTGGTTTTCATCACTTGGTGAAAAAATAAATCGGATCCCGGATCGAAAATGATTTTCCGAAGAAAATCGTTTCTTAGCCTGCCCCCGCGCAAGCGGGGGTCCGGAATGACGCCGTGAAAAACGGAAAGAACCGAGAAAGAAAGGAAATCCCCATGAAACGCCAACTGACCGCATCCGACATCCTGCCGCCGGCCGAATACGAAAAAATCCGCCCCGAAAGACGCGCCGCCATCATTGCCGAAAAGCAGAGCCGCCGCGTCGCGGTCGGCCCCTACGCCACGTTTTATTTCGAGAATTACGACACCATGTGGCTGCAGGTCGAGGAAATGCTGCGCATCGAAAAAGGCGGCGCCGAACAGCTAAAAGACGAATTGCAGGCCTACAATCCCCTGATTCCGCAAGGGCGCGAATTGGTCGCCACGGTGATGTTCGAGATCGACGACCCGGCCCGCCGCGCCACCTTCCTCGCCACGCTCGGCGGGGTCGAAAACCACATGGAACTGCGCATGGGCGGCCAAGCCATCAAAGGCAAGGCCGAGCGCGACCTCGATTACACCTCGGCCGAGGGCAAGGCCTCCTCGGTGCAATTCGTGCATTTTCCCTTCACGGCCGAGCAGATCGTTAAATTTCGCGCGCCGGTTGCGGAAATCGCCGTCGCCATCACCCACCCGAGCTACAGCCATATGGCGATCATGCCACAACCGGTAAAAGAATCTTTGGCCAAGGATTTTTCCTAGACAGCGCGCTTTCGATCCATACAATCCGCTCATGATTCGC
>DATKSH010000216.1:0-6658 GCA_035531735.1 Alphaproteobacteria bacterium | reverse complement strand
TCGGGGCCGGCGTGGCCGCCCTCGCGCCGTGGTCGGCGTCGCTGGTGCCGCTGGCGATCGGCCTTGGCCTGCTGCCGGCCATCGCCCTGATCGACATTCATTTCGGCGTGATCCCCGACGGGCTTAATATGCTGGTGGCCGTGTGCGGCTTTTTGTGGCTGGCGATGGGCGGCGGCAATCTCGCCTTCGGCCTTGTCACCGCCGGCTTGCTTTTGGGCCTTGGGCTGTTCCTGGCGCTTATCTATAGCCGCTGGCGCGGGCGCGAGATGCTGGGCCTCGGCGACGTCAAGTTCTTCGCCGCCGCCGGGTTGTGGTTGCAGATGCAGACGGCTCCCTGGTTCCTCGCCGTCGCGGGAATTACCGGCGTCGCCACGGCTTATCTCTGGAAACGCGCGGGCGGCGGCAAGGAATTGCCGTTCGGGCCGGCTTTGTGCCTTGCCCTCGCGGCGTGTATTTTTTACCGGATTTGCATGGCATAGTCTGGCGATGAACTTTGCCCGCGCCCTTTTTACCGTCAGCAGCCTGACCATCATCAGCCGCGTCGGCGGCTTTATCCGCGACACGCTGACGGCGATGATTTTGGGCGCGGGGCCGGTGGCCGACGCCTATTTCGTCGCCCAGCGTCTGCCGAATTTGTTCCGCAGCCTGTTCGCCGAAGGCGCGTTTTCGGCCGCCTTCGTGCCGCTGTTCACCACCGAGCAGGAAAAGAGCGGCGTCGAGGCCGCGCGCCAATTCGCCGGGCAAGCGCTGGCGCTCCTGCTCAGCGTGCTGGTGCCATTTTCATTGCTCGTCATGCTGGCGATGCCGTGGGTTATCCGCGTGATCGCACCCGGCTTCCACGATGACGGCGAGCGTTTCCATCTCGCGGTGATTTTCAGCGTCATCACCTTTCCCTATCTCGCGCTGATCTCGGTGGCGGCCTTGCAAGGCGGCGTCTTGAACGCGCGCGGCAAATTCGCGGCGCCGGCGGCGGCGCCGGCCGCACTCAATATCGTGATGATTTCGGCGTTGGTGGCGAGTTTGATCTTCCATCTCAACGCCGGGTACATGCTGGCCGGAGCCTTTACGTTCGGCGGCTTGGTACAAATGACGTGGCTGGTCGTCAGTTGCCGTCGCGCCGGCGTTTCTATCCCGCTGGTGATGCCTCATTTGACCGAGGCCGGCAGAAAATTGTTCAAGCGCATCGGGCCGGGCGCGATCGGCGCCGGCGCGGGGCAGATCAACCTGTTCCTGTCCAATATCCTTGCCTCGCTGTTGCCGATCGGCGCAATTTCGCATTTGTTTTATGCCGACCGGGTGCAGCAATTGCCGCTCGGCATCGTCGGCGTCGCGGTCGCCACCACGCTTTTGCCGCTGCTGTCGCGCCATGTGCAGAGCCGCAGCGAAGACCGCGTGCGGCATTACACCAACCGCGCGATCGAATTTTGCCTGATGCTGGGTGTGCCGGCCGCCATCGGCCTCGCGGTCGCGGCGCGGCCGATCATCGAGACTTTGTTCCAGCATGGCGCCTTTACCCATGCCGATACGCGCGCGACCGCCGCGGCATTGGCCGCCTATGCGCTCGGCATTCCCGCCTTCTTGCTGGTCAAGGTGTTCAGTTCCGGCTTTTTCGCCCGCCACGACACCAAAACGCCGGTCAAGACCGCCGTCGCCGCCATGCTGACCAACGCCGTGTGCGCGATCGCGCTGTTGGGGCCTTTGCAACAGGTCGGCATCGCGCTCGCCAACAGCATTGCCCTTTGGGTCAACGTCACGCTGCTTTTTGCACTTATGCGACGGGCGAAGCATCCGGTCGGCGACGCCACGTTCCGCGCGCGCATGCCGCGCCTGCTGTTCTGCGCGGTCGGCATGGCGGCGGTTACTTATAGCTTGGTGCGTTTCACGCATCCATGGTTCGCCGGGCATCATCTGGCGCGTGAGATCGGCGGTTTGGCGGTGATTATCGGCGTTTCGGGGCTTGCCTATGGGTTGTTCCTGCAACTGACCGGCGCTATGCGCCTCGGCGACGTTTTGGCGATCCTCAAGCGCAAGGGCGGCGTCGAAGATGTCGTTCATGTGCAGCGGCCTTGACGACGGCGCGCGTTTTGCGCGAAACCTTTGCGGGCAACGGGAGACATCGATGGGACGCATACTTTCCGGCATGCAGCCGACCGGCAACCTGCATTTGGGCAATTATCTCGGCGCGCTCAAGAACTGGGTGAAGCTGCAAGATAGCCACGAATGCTATTACTGCGTGGTCGATCTGCACGCCATCACGGTGCCGCAGGAACCGGCCAAGCTGAAAAGCGCGGTGCGCGAAACGGCAGCGGCCTATATTGCCGCCGGCATCGACACGAAGAAAAGCACGCTGTTCGTGCAAAGCGCGGTGCCGGCGCATTGCGAATTAAGCTGGATCCTTTCGACCTTCACGCCGCTCGGCTGGCTTAACCGCATGACGCAGTTCAAGGATAAATCGGCCAAAAGCCGCGATCTGGAATTGCTCGGCCTTTATGCCTATCCGGTTCTGATGGCCGCCGACATTCTGGTTTACAAGGCGACCCACGTGCCGGTCGGCGAGGACCAGAAGCAGCATCTCGAACTGGCGCGCGACATCGCCGGCGCCTTCAACCGCCAGTTTGGCGAATTTTTCCCACTGCCGGAGCCGTTGATTTTGGGCGAGGCGGCGCGGGTGATGTCATTGAGAGACGGTACGAAGAAAATGAGCAAATCGGACGAAAGCGATTATTCGCGCATCAACCTGACGGATGATGCCGATGCCATCGCGCTCAAGGTTAAGAAGGCCAAGACCGACCCGGAGCCGTTGCCGGACGATCTCGCCGCTTTGGCGAAACGGCCCGAAGCCGACAATCTGGTGACGATTTTTGCGGCGCTGGCCGACCGCACGAAGGCAGACGTGCTGAAGGAACATGCCGGCGCGCAATTCTCGCGATTCAAGAAGGATTTGACCGATCTCGCCGTGGCCAAGCTGGCGCCGATCACCGAGAAAATGCGGCATTTGCTGAAAGAGCCGGCCGAACTCGACCAAATCCTCATCCATGGCGCCGAGCACGCCAATGCCCTTGCCGACAAGCACATGCGCGAGGTCAAAGAGATGGTGGGGTTGTGGGGCTTACTTTAGGCTTCGGTCGGCGTCCTCCAAACCGATCCCCCAACCAAGCAACAACCGCGCTATAAGGATCCAGCCCTGCCGGATCTTTCGCAGGCAGAAGCCCCTTCTGGGCAGTCACGGCGTCGTAAAACAACCGTGCTTCCTCGGCAGCCAGAAGAACTCGATTGTACCTCTCGATATGTGGCTCCAACAAGTCCTGCTGATTCTTTATCATGTCCAAAGTTGTTTCCGCAAGCTGCGCAAGAGTTGTGATGTTCGGCTTCTTGCCCGATGTAATCTCGGCGCCGAGTTGCTGGAAAACATTCCTGCCGACAAGGTCTTGGGCGGCTTTTTCCTGCTCGTGTTCCAGTTGCTCTTTCGATTTGAGAAGGAATATTTCTTCCGCATACCAAAGCAGGTTCCCGAAATAGAAGGCTCTCACCTGCGCGAGATTTTGACGGTACTCAGCATATTCTTTTGTATCGTCGCCGCTCGGAATAAATGGCGGCATCATGTCAACCGCAATGGCCAGTCGCTTCACGACGATATCTTGAGTTGTGAATCCATAGTCGTCCGTACGGTCGGTAAATGCCCAGCCATGGGAAAGGAATTGACGAATTCCGGCGACGCCCCTGAGAACGGCCTCCAACTCTTCTTCGACCGCATAGGGCGGATAAAAAGCACCCACTTCCTTATTTATGTTATCAAGCGGAAAAATCATTTTGATCCTGAATTGACTAAAAACACCCCGGCAAAAACCCGTCCGGATTCACTCTATGCAGGGGCAATACTTTCAACAAGAAACAAAAACGATTGAACGCCAATGGATTGATTTGGCATATAAAAAGGCGGGGCTTGTGGCCCCGCCCTTTCCCTATTGCGTCACCCCCGCGAAGGCGGGGGTCCATCTACCGGCATTACCATCAGGAGATGGATGCCCGCTTTCGTAGGTATAACGCCAGAAAACAGGCTGCTTATTTAAGCTCCACTGCAGCACCCGCCGCTTCGAGCTGCTTCTTGAACTTCTCGGCGTCGGCCTTGGACACGCCTTCCTTGACGGTCTTGGGTGCGCCTTCGACCAGATCCTTGGCTTCCTTCAGGCCGAGGCCGGTGATGGCGCGGACTTCCTTGATGACCTCGATCTTCTTGTCGCCGGCCTTGGTCAGCACAATGGTGAACTCGGTCTTTTCCTCGGCCGCCGCCGCGCCGGCTCCGCCGCCCGCCGCCGCCATCATGGCGACCGGAGCCGCGGCGCTGACGCCCCACTTCTCCTCCAGCATCTTGGAAAGCTCGGCCGCCTCGATCACCGTGAGGGCGGACAATTCATCGACTAACTTGGCTACGTTTGACATTGCACTTTCTCCTCTTGTTGAACGTTGTTAATTTCATAGGGGCTGGGGGCTGGGGGCTAGGTAAATTTTCTTCCCCAGTCCCTAGCCCCTAAATCCTAGCCCCTTCCTTTCGCCGCTATCACCCGCGCCAACTGACCGGCGGGCGCTTGCAGGACGCCGGCGATCTTGGTGGCGGGCGCGACCAGAAGGCCGACGATCTTGCCGCGCAACTCGTCGAGCGAAGGCAACGCCGCGAGGGCCTTGGTTTGCGCTTCGTCCAGGAACTTGTCGCCCATAACGGATGCGATCAGCTTGATCTTGTTGTTCTTCTTGGCGAATTCGGCGGTGGCCTTGGCGGCGGCGACCGGGTCTTTCGAATAGGCCAGCGCCGTCGGCCCTTTGAGGAATTTTTCCAGCGCCTCGATCCGGGTGCCGCGAATGGCGTGGCGGATCAGGCGGTTCTTGCCGACCTTGTAGCCGACGCCGGCCGTGCGCAATTTGCGGCGCAGATCGAGCGTCTCGCCGGCGTCGAGGCCCAACTGGTTGACGACGACCACCAGTTCGGTGCCTTTGATGTCGTCGGCGATCTTGACAACACGCGCTTCCTTGACCCTCTGGTTTTGGCTGAGGGGCTCGTGCGGGACTTTGGCCTTGGCGGTCGCGGTCATGTGCGTTTCTCCGTTTCGTCTCGTTCTCTCAGCGTCATTCCGGACAATTTTATTTTCGGCTTGCACCAACAAGACGAAATAAAATTGATACGGAATCTGATTTGTTTTCCTCACCAAAAAACCAAATCGGATTCCGCATACCCCGCCAGCAAATCGCCCGGCTCTTCCCGGAAAAACCGGCGTGGCCGCCGATTTGCAGGCGGGGTTGCGGAATGACGCCCCCTGTTGAGGGATCGTTCATTTCCATCCATGTCCGAGAGAGAAAGAGCGAAACGAAAGCCGGCGGGGCGCGAAGACCCGCGGCGCACTTTTTCGTTTCAACCCCGTCTATTGCTGGCGAATTTTAACCCCGCCTGCAAATGGACGGATATTTCCGTCAATGCGTCATTCGACGCGCCATTTGCCGGCGGGGGCCCGCAGTCTCGGACAGGAAGGCGGCTTAAATAGCCAAAGCCGCCGGCAAAAGCAACTCAAAAAGCCGTTAACCTTAAGCGCCCTCGCTCAGGCTACCCAAATCCACCTTCACACCCGGCCCCATGGTCGAGGACAGCGTCACACGGTTGATGTAGGTGCCCTTGATCCCTGTCGGACGCGCCTTGGTGATGGCGGTGATGAAGGTGCGAGCATTAGCGAGGATCGCGTCCTCGCTGAAGCTGGCCTTGCCGATGCCGGCCTGCACGATGCCGGCCTTTTCGGCGCGGAATTCGATCGAGCCGGCCTTGGCGGCCTTGACCGCCTCGACCACGTTCGGCGTCACGGTGCCGAGCTTTGGATTCGGCATCAACCCGCGCGGGCCCAGCAGCTTGCCGAGCTTGCCGACCGTGCCCATCATGTCCGGTGTCGCGATGACGCGTTCAAAATCGGAAAAGCCGGCGGTGATTTTTTCGGCCAGGTCATCCGCGCCCACCACATCGGCACCGGCCTTCTTCGCCTCGTCGGCCTTATCGCCCTTGGCGAACACGGCGACGCGTACGCTTTTGCCGGTGCCGTGCGGCAATTGCACCATGCCGCGCACGTTCTGGTCGGATTGGGTGGTGTCGACGCCCAAGTTCATGGCGATTTCGATGGTTTCGTCGAATTTGCGCTGGGTCTGGGCGGCGTTTTGCTTGACCAACTTGATCGCGTCGGAAAGCGCATAGGCTTTCTTGCGATCGACGTTGTGCAGGGCTTTGCGGAATTTCTTGCCACGGATCATGGGATTACTCCACCACCTGAATGCCCATCGAGCGGGCCGAGCCTTCGATCATGCGGCAGGCGGCCTCGACGTCGTTGGCGTTGAGATCTTGCATCTTCTGCTTGGCGATGTCCTTGACCTGCGCCTTGGTGATCTTGCCGACGGTATTCAGGCCCGGCGTTTGCGAGCCCTTCTCCAGCTTGGCCGCCTTCATGATGAAGAAGCTGTTGGGCGGCATCTTGGTGATGAAGGTGAAGCTGCGATCCGAAAAAGCGGTGATGACCACCGGGATCGGCGTGCCTTTTTCCGTGCTCTTGGTACGGTCGTTGAACTGCTTGCAGAAGTCCATGATATTGAGGCCGCGCTGGCCCAGCGCCGGGCCGATCGGCGGCGACGG
>DATKSH010000215.1:0-2021 GCA_035531735.1 Alphaproteobacteria bacterium | reverse complement strand
GCTGCATCTCGACATCGATTCCAAGACCCATCCGGCCTGGACCGGCCAGCACCGCCTGGTCGATCGCGGCGGGCAGTTGGCCAAGTTCAACAAGCGCTTCGCGGGTATTCAGGGCAAGAAGGAAGAGGCCGCATCCACCGCCGAAGGCGGGCCCAAGATCAAGCTGACGACCGGCGCCAGCTCGGCCAAGAAGAATAAGTAAAGGCTGCGCTCAGGGCTTATAGGTATAGATTAGCCGCGTACGCGCCGGGTCCTCGTAGAAATCCACCGAATCGAGCCGCGCTGCGAATTGGATGCCGTGGGTGTCCACCGTTTGCCCGGCCTGCAGGTATTTGACCGGCGCGCCGCCGCCGGTGGCGACCCTGTGTATGGGCTCGATATAAACGATGCGCAGGTTGAATTGCGCATAGACGATGCGGTCCCGGTTCTTGTCCTTGTCCATTTGCTTGAGCAGCGCCTGCGCGTCGGCCGGCGCCAGCGGCAAACCTTCGAGCGTGACGGGAACGTCGAACACCGCGCGATAGATATGAGGAAGGTCGGCGATCTTGGCGGTGCCGCAGGTCGGCGCGTCCTCGGTTTGGTAAATCGTGATGGCATTGACGCTGCCCACCACGGTTTTCGGCGTGAAGTGAAACACATGCTGGCGAAAATCGTAGCGGTCGAGCTGCATTTCGGCGTCATAGCCATAATCGATCGGGTAACTGCCGATGTTGAGCTTGATGTCCTGGCGGATCAGCTTGCGCACGCGCTGCCATTGGAAATCGTTGCCGTAAAAACGCTGGTAAATATCGCAATCGGTGATCATCGCGTATTGATCCAGCAGATTGTCGTCCGTGAGATCGAACGCGCCGAATCGCACCAGCGTGTGAGCGAGGTTGGCAAGCGTCGGCGCGGCGTAATCGTCGGCGCGCGCCGGCAAAGCCAGCAACAGGCAAAGCAGGAGAAGGCCGAGGCGCTTGGACATGGCAGGTCGCGGAATCAGGGGAACGGAAGCTTTATAATACCGGCGGCGGCCGCGTGACGAAGGATTTTGCGCATCACGCTCGGCAGGGCCTCGCCGCCAAGCTTTTTGGCCGGCCGCCACACGCCGCAATCTGCGCCGGCAAGATGCCCGGCGGCGACCGCCATTTCGAGCTCGAAATGGGAGAACACATGGCGGACATGGCCCGGCACGAGCCGCCAGCGCGCCTTGCCGGGCGCTTCCTTTGCGGCTTTGGCAAGTGTTGGCATAGGGTCTTCGCGCCATGCGCTGCTCGGCACTTCCATCATGCCGCCGAGCAAGCCATCCTTGGGCCGGCGGCGCAATAACACCTCACCCTTGCCGTTGAGCGCGACAAAAGCAATCGCGCGGCGAACCGGCTTGGCCTTGGCCTTGAGGCGGCGCGGAAGATTCCCGGCGATGCCGAGAGCATGCGCGCAGCAATCTTTCATCCACGGACAGAGATCGCATTTGGGATGGCGCGGCGTGCAAATGGTGGCGCCGAGATCCATCAGCGCTTGCGCGTAATCGCCGAACCGCGCGTCCGGCAGCATGCTTTCGGCCAGCATGCGCAAGCGCGGCTTGGCTTGCGGCAACGGTACGCGCACGGCATGCAGCCGCGCCATCACCCGCTCGGCATTGCCATCAACCGCGCTGGCGCGCTTATCGAAAGCGATGGCGGCAAGGGCGGCGGCGGTATAGGGGCCAAAACCGGGCAACGCGCGCAAAGATTCCTCGTCGCGCGGGAATTCGCCACCGTAATCGCACATGATTTTCTTCGCGCAGTCGTGCAGCAGATGCGCGCGCCGGTAATAGCCGAGCCCCGCCCACATTTTCAGGATTTCGCCGCGCCGCGCGCGCGCCAGATGCGCGACAGTCGGCCAGCGATTGACGAATCTGCGGAAATAGGGCCCGACCGCGCCGACCGTCGTTTGCTGCAACATGATTTCCGACAGCCACACGCGGTAAGGATCGGGCATCTCGCCCTTCATCGCGCGCCACGGCAGGATGCGGCGATAGCGGTCGTACCATTCCAGAAGAA
>DATKSH010000214.1:0-2532 GCA_035531735.1 Alphaproteobacteria bacterium | reverse complement strand
GATCGCGTTCATTACCTGCCGAATTTCGTCAGCGTCGAAAAAGCACAGCCGGTCCCGCGCGCGAGCCTCGATACGCCCGACGATGCGCCTTTGGCCCTCGCGCTTGGCCGGCTGCATAAGAACAAAGGATTCGACGTGCTGATCGCGGCGTTGGTGCAAGCGCCGCGTTTTCATCTGTGGCTGGCGGGTGAGGGGCCGGAGGAAAAAGCGCTCAAGGCGCAAGCCCTGCGGCTTGGTGTCGCGGCGCGCGTGCATTTTCTCGGCTGGCGCGCGGATGTTCCCGCGCTGCTGGCGGCCGCCGATGTGTTCGTCTGTTCTTCGCGTATCGAGCCGCTCGGCAACGTGGTGATCGAGGCGTGGGCGGCCGGCGTGCCGGTGGTCGCGAGCGAAAGTGCCGGCCCGCGCGAGTTGATTCGTGACGGCGAAAGCGGGTTGTTGGTTCCCATCGAAAACGCCGATAGACTGGCCACCGCCATGCGGACACTCGCCGACGACAAAGATTTGCGCGCGCGCCTTGCCGCCGCCGGCCGCGCGGCCTATGAAGTCGCATTTTCCGAACCGTGCGTGATCGCGCTGTACCGCGCGTTTTTCGCCAAGGCGGCGCGCTGATGTGCGGCATCGCGGGCATCATGACGGCGGATGGTGCGGCGCCCGATGGCGCGGTGCTCGATGCGATGGAGAAGGCGCTGCGGCATCGCGGGCCGGACGGCAACGGGCGCCACGCCAAGGGCAGCGTCGCCTTTCTGCAAACGCGCCTCGCCATCATCGACCTCGCAACCGGCAACCAGCCGCTTTACGGGCCGGAGGGTTTGGCCCTCGTCGCCAATGGCGAGATATACAATTACATCGAACTGCGTGCGGCGCTTGCCGACGTTGCGCTGAAAACCAAATCCGATTGCGAATTGCCGCTGCATCTCTATCACCGTTACGGCCTCGATTTCGCGCGCTATCTGCGCGGCATGTACGCGATTGCCTTGCATGATGCGACGGCAGCGCGCCTCGTGTTGGCGCGCGATCCGTTCGGCATCAAGCCGCTTTATTATGCCGAAACGGCGCAGGCTTTTATCTTCGCTTCCGAGCCCGGCGCGCTGATCGCCAGCGGCCTGGTCGGCGCCGAGCTTGTGCCCGCCGCGCGCAACGAATTATTGCAGGTGCAATTCACCGCCGGACGCGACACGGTGTTCAAAGGCATCCGTCGCGTGCTGCCGGGCGAAACCCTTGTTATCGAGCGCGGCCGCATCGCCGCCCGGCGCCAGCTTGCCGCCCTGCCGGAAGGCGGTCCGCAAAAAATGACCGAAACCGCCGCGTTGGAAGCGCTCGATCATGCGCTTCAGGACAGCGTCAATGTCCATCAACGCGCCGACGTGCCTTACGGCATGTTCCTGTCGGGCGGCATCGATTCGTCCTCCGTCTTGGCCATGATGGCGCGGCTCAACCGCGCACCGGTGCGCGCCTTCACGGCCGGCTTTTCCGGCACCAAGGTAGCCGACGAGCGCCCGCTGGCGCGGCAAGTCGCGCAGGCTTTCGGCGCCGAGCATGTCGAGGTCGAATTCGGCGAGGAGGATTTCTGGCGCCTGTTGCCCGCCATCGCCCGCGCGATGGACGACCCGACCGCCGATTACGCGATCTTGCCGACCTATAAGCTGGCCGCCACCGCGCATGCGGCGGGACTCAAAGTGATTTTGAGCGGCGAGGGCGGCGACGAATTGTTCGGCGGCTATGGCCGCTATCGCCGCGCCTTGCGCCCGTGGTGGCGCGGCGGGCGGCGCATGCGAGGGCACGGCACGTTGGAAGATCTCGGCATCTTGCGACGCCCGCTGGAGGGCTGGCGCGCCGGCATGGCGGCGTCCGAGCGCGAGGCCAAGGGGCCCGGCCGCACGCGCTTGCAAATCGCGCAGGCCACCGATTGCGTCGATTGGCTGCCCAACGATCTTTTAACCAAGCTCGACCGTTGCCTGATGGCGCACGGCGTCGAGGGTCGCACGCCGTTTCTCGATCCCATCGTCGCGGCTTTTGCCTTTCGCCTGCCGGATCGCCTGAAGGTGCAGAATGGGCTCGGCAAATACCTGCTGCGGCGCTGGCTGTCCGACCGCGCGCCGATGGCCGAGCCTTTTTCCCGCAAGCGCGGTTTCACGGTGCCGGTCGGCGAATGGATCGCAAGGCGCGGTGCGCAACTGGGGCCCTTGGTGGCGGCGCAGGAAGGCGTGCGCGAAATCTGCAAGCCGAAGGCGGTCGAACGCCTGTTTTGCCATGTCAATAAGCACACCGGCACTGCCGCCTGGACGCTGCTTTTCTATGCCCTTTGGCATCGCCGGCATATCGAGGGCCGCATCTTGCCGCCCGATGTTTTTGCCGCACTGGCGGATCGAAAGTAGCGCCTTTCGTCATTCTTCGCTTTCGGCCATTCCCCCGATGATGTAAACCGGCCGGACAATGCCCATGCCCATGACGGCCCGACATGATCGAAACGCGTCCCATCGCCCGGCTGATCGACCGGTTGAAAATCAGGTTGCTGCGCCTGATGTTCCTGCA
>DATKSH010000213.1:0-2507 GCA_035531735.1 Alphaproteobacteria bacterium | reverse complement strand
GGCCCATCGTGTGCGAAGTCGGCATGCTGCCGCGCGCCCACGGTTCCGCCCTTTTCACCCGTGGAGAGACGCAGGCGCTGGTCGTAACGACGCTCGGCACCGGGCAGGACGAGCAGATCATCGACGCGCTGGAAGGCGAGTTCCGCCAGCATTTCATGCTGCATTATAACTTCCCGCCTTACTCGGTCGGCGAAACCGGCCGCATGGGCAGTCCGGGGCGACGCGAAATCGGCCACGGCAAACTGGCGTGGCGCGCGATCCATCCGCTCCTGCCGGCCAAGGACAAGTTCCCTTACACCATCCGCGTGGTGTCGGAGATCACCGAATCCAACGGCTCCTCCTCGATGGCGACGGTGTGCGGATCGTCACTGTCCCTCATGGACGCGGGCGTACCGATGCCAGCGCCGGTCGCGGGCATCGCCATGGGCTTGATCAAGGAACAGCGCGGCTTCGCGGTGCTGTCGGACATCCTCGGCGACGAGGATCATTTGGGCGACATGGATTTCAAGGTCGCCGGCACCGAGAAAGGCGTGACGTCCCTGCAAATGGACATCAAGATCACCTCGATCACCGAGGAGATCATGAAAATCGCGCTGGCACAGGCCAAAGACGGCCGCCTGCACATCCTCGGCGAAATGGCCAAGGCGCTGACCGGCGCGCGCGAGGGCGTCAACGAAAACGCGCCGCGCATCACGACCATCACCATCCCCAAGGACAAGATCCGCGAGGTGATCGGCAGTGGCGGCAAGGTGATCCGCGAGATTTGCGAAACCACCGGCGCCAAGGTCGATATCGAGGATGATGGAACGATTAAAGTCGCCGCCGTCGACCAGAAGGCCGGCGAGGCCGCCATTGCCTGGATCAAGGGCATCGTGGCGGAGCCGGAAATCGGCACCGTCTATACCGGCAAAGTCGTCAAGATCGTCGATTTCGGCGCTTTCGTGAACTTCCTCGGCTCCAAGGACGGCTTGGTGCATATCTCGGAAATCGCCGCGCAGCGCATCGGCAAGGTGTCCGATGTGGTGAATGTCGGCGACGAGGTGCGCGTCAAGGTGCTCGGCGTCGACGATCGCGGCAAAGTCAAGCTGTCGATGAAGGCGGTCGACCAGGCCACCGGCGCGGATATGCAGAAGGCGGCGGGCTAAGCCTACCGGGCTGGTTGCCATGCAGCCGTCCGACCTTACCTTCCATCCGCCCTTCATCGCCCATCGCGGCGCGCGGGCGGCGGCGCCGGAAAATACGCTGGCCTCCATTCGCCGCGCGTGCGCGGAAGGTGCCATGTGGGTCGAATTCGATGTCAAGCTGACGCAGGACGGCGTGCCGATCCTGATGCATGACGATACGCTGGAACGCACCACCAACGGCGCCGGCAGGGTGGCGGAAACCGACTGGGTGCAGATCGAGACGCTCGATGGGGGCGGCGCGTTCGGCGAAGCCTTCAAAGGCGAGAAAGTGCCGCGCCTCGCCGATGCCCTGCGCTGCGCGCTCGAATGCGGCTTGCGGCCCAACATCGAGATCAAGCCCTGCAAGGGCCGCGCGAAAGCGACGGCGATGGTTGCCCTCATGACGGCGGCGCTGGTGTGGCCGCAGGAGCAGCCGCCGCCGCTGGTTTCCAGCTTCGACGAGGAAACGCTGGCCATCGCCGCGCAGCTTCAACCTCATTGGCCGCGCAGCTTCGCCTTCGAGGAATGGCGCGACGACTGGCACAAGGCGGCCTCTTTCATCGGCGCCGAGGCCTTGACGGTCGATGAAACGCTTTTGACGCCGGAGCGTCTGCGAATTTTGACGCAGGCCGATTACGCTTTGCTCGCCTTCACCGTCAACGATCCAAAACGCATGCGCGATTTGCTGCGACAGGGCGTGACGGCGGTCTTTTGCGACAACCCCGGCGCCCTGATTGCCACGCTCTAAAAGGCTGGCACGGGCGGCTTTTGCCGCCTATAATCGCTTTTTCCCCGAAAGGATGAAAAAGCATGAAGGCGCTTAACAGCCTTGTCATTTCCGGCCGCGAGGTTTTGCCGCTGATCGAAGGCGGCAAAGGCATTTCCGTGTCCAATGGCGAAAGCTCCGGCGCGTGGGCGGCGGCCGGCGGCGTCGGCACTTTTTCCGGCGTCAATGCCGACAGCTATGACAAGGATGGCCGCGCGATCCCGCAAATCTATCGCGGCAAGACAAGGCGCGAACGGCATGAGGAATTGATCGCCTATGCGATCAAGGGGGGCCTCACGCAGGCGCAAAAGGCCCATGACATCGCCAACGGCAACGGCCGCATCCATATGAACGTTTTGTGGGAGATGGCCGCGGCCGAGCGCATCCTCCACGGCATTCTCGAAAACGCCAGGGGCATGATCAACGGCGTCACCTGCGGCGCCGGCATGCCCTATCGCATCGCCGAGGTCGCCGCCAAATACCAGGTTTATTATTACCCGATTATTTCCTCGGCGCGCGCGTTCCGCGCGCTCTGGCTGCGCGCGTTCCACAAATGCCGCGAATGGCTCGGCGCCGTG
>DATKSH010000212.1:0-2245 GCA_035531735.1 Alphaproteobacteria bacterium | reverse complement strand
CGTCGAGCAGCCCGGCAATCTCAGCGTCGGCAACAGCCAGAGAGGCCAGCTCGAACTCGCCGAAGCGGGCTTTCAACAAACCAAGGGCGATACTGATAATTCCCACTGGATGGACAAGATTTTTTCCGCCATCGACTGGATCGCATCGTGGGATAATGTATGGAAAGCTGCGCCGAGCAATCTCAGCACTCAAAACTTCACTTTGGGTGTCCAGTTTACCGGTGGAGATCCGTTGGACCAGATCGCGGCCCTCGGTCATTCCAACATAAAAGCCGCCTATGATATTTTCGATGCCTATATAGCCTTGCAAATTCTGGCCGGGACCGGCAAGGATTTGGGCGGTTTTTTCCAAGCCCTTGGGCATGCCTCCCCGCGACTGCTTAGCATATTCCCAGCCCTGATTGGCGGAGGAGCCAATATCACCGGCACGGCTGCCGAAGCCTTGGGCGGAGTTTTCGGTACCGTCAGCGTGGTCTTTTTTACCGCCGGCTTCATGCTGGCTTACTTCCTGCCGCTGATTCCATTTTTCAAATTCCTGTTCGGCATATTGTCGTGGATCGTACAAGTTCTGGAGGCAGTCATTGCCGTGCCGTTGATCGCGCTTGCCCACCTGAACCCGGAGGGAGATGGCTTGCCGGGCGCCAACGGCAAGCAATCCTATTACTTCATTTTCAACCTGTTCCTGTGGCCGGTCCTGATGGTGTTCGGCCTGATCGTCGGCCTGTTGCTGTTCTATCTCGCCGCCAGCGCCCTGAACATGATGTTCCTGACGGCCGTGGCCGGCACCGGCGGCCTTAATCATGCCCATATAACGCTGTCACGCATCGCCTACAGCATTATTTACGTCGTAGTGCTTTACCTTTGCGCCAACAACGCGTTCAAGATGGTCGATTGGCTGCCGCAGAACTGCATCCGCTGGATGGGCGCGCAGGGCCTGCATCATTTGCCGATGGGCGATCCGACCGAGCTTCAGAGTTACATGGGCATAGCCGCTGGTTATGTCGATTCGAAAATCGTGGGATCTTCTGGCGGCATCGCGCGAGCGGCGGGTCCAGGAGCGCTTACAAACAGAACTTTCTGGGATAAAAATGTTGTCGCCCCTATCACCAATATGACCGAGCGAGGCGGCAGGGCTATCGGCGTGAAAGATCCGCATGGAGCCGCCACTAAAGTGGAGGGGGCACTCGATAAAGTCTGGGCGGCGGGACAAAAGGCAGGAGTCCCACAATTTGGCGGAGGCGAGTCAACGGATAAACCCCCAGAAGCAAAACCGTCGGGTGGAGACGCGTCAGAAGGAAAAGGATCGGGAGGTTCAACAACCGGCGGTTCGCAGCGCGATCCCGGCACCTAATCGCGACGATCATTGGCCCCTAAGGTTTGCGGATTTGCTGCCCCGATTCCCCACAAAAGATGATCCTGCCACACGCCGTTAATCCGCAGATAGGATTTGGCATAGCCTTCTTCAGCAAAACCGAGGCGTTTTAAAAGTCGCTTGCTTGGTTCGTTAGTGGGCATGCAACTGGCTTCGAGCCGGTGCAGACGAAGCGTTTGGAAAGCAAAATCGCAGGCGAGGCCGGCGGCCTCGGTCATCAAGCCCTGCCCGGCGAAAGCCTCACCCATCCAGTAACCGAGCGTGGCTTTCTGCGCGATGCCGCGCTGGACATCATGCAGCGCGACGCCGCCGGCAAGGACGCCGGAGCGGCTGTCGGCTCGCTTGAAGATCAGGAAATTATAGCTTTTGCCTTGCCGCCAGTCGCGCGCCTGCCGCCGCAAAAGCCCACAAAAATGCATATAGCCGAGCGCATGGGGCGGCCATGCCGGTTCCCACGGCTCCAGGAAGGCGCGGCTCGCCTCGCGCAGATGCCGCCACGCCCGCCAGTCGCCGGGCTCGCCCATGCGCAAGGACACGCGCGGCCCGGCCAGCATGGTGTCCGGCGATGGCCGCGGTCCCTGCGGCTTTATGGTTAAGAAAGAGGAAAGAAGGTACATGAGCAAGGTCAAACTATTGAAGAAAATGGACAAAAATTAAAGCCTATATTTATGGGTGGGAGCTAGGAAAGTAATGGATTTTTCGATATAATGAAAAAAAATTGCACTTTAATTATGAGGATGAAATGCCCATTCCGCCGTTACCCCAATTCAGAGCAGAGATTGATGCTCTCGCCGCCCAGCTTGGCGTCAACCGTGAAACTGCCGCTCAAATGCTTCAGCATAGATACAATAGAGGAGATGACGAGGCGTCATC
>DATKSH010000211.1:0-4506 GCA_035531735.1 Alphaproteobacteria bacterium | reverse complement strand
CGCCAGCATGCGGCGCTCGATCTCGATGCGTGCGGCTGCGGCCTGTTCCTCGTCGAGCGTGCCGCGCGCCACGTCGCGGGCGATGTCTTTCAACTGGTCGCGATAGACGGCAAGGTCGTAATCGACCCGCGCCGGTATTTTATCGTAGCGCCGCGTCAAAGGCAGGATCAGCGCCATGACGGTGGCGAAAGCGAGCGCGATGAGGATGAGCCAGAAACCGATCATGCTGCGCCTCCTTGGTCGGGATGCTCGTTCAAAAGTGCGTCGAGCCGCTTTTGCTCCTTGCCGGACAGGCGCGCGGCATCCGGTTCGCGGCGCGTACGGAAATAAAAAGCGAAACCGACCAGCGCGGCGAGCAACAAGAACGCCGGCCCCAGCCACAGCACCAGCGTTTCTTCCATGAAAGGCGGCTTGAGCAGCACGTAATTGCCGTAGCGCGCGACGATATATCGTTTCACTTGCGCATTGCTGTCGCCCTTGACGATCAAGTGGCGGATCAGGACGCGCAGATCGTGCGCCAGCGGCGCGGCCGAAGCCTCGATGGATTCGTTCTGGCAAACGAGACAGCGCAATTGTTCGCCGATTTTTTCCGCGCGCGCTTCCTGCGCGGGATTATGCAGCATCTCGCCCGGCTCGGCCGCGCGCGCGGGCGCGGACTGAACGGCCAGCAACACGAGCAGGGCTAAGAAGATGTTAATTCGGTGACAGTTTACTTTTTTCATAGTGGCATTTCCTATATTTCCCTGAGCGAATGAAAAAAGTAAACTGTCACCGAATTAACCCGGCGTCATCGGTTCAGCACCGCGATGGCGGGCAGCAGGTCGTCGCGGATCACCTCCGGCGTCAGGGGCCCGGTCTCCTTCATGCGGATGATGCCGTTTTTGTCGATCAGGTAGGATTCCGGCACGCCGTAAAGGCCGAAATCGATGGCGGTGCGGCCTTGCGCATCGGTCACGACTTCATCGTAAGGATCGCCCATTTTCGCGAGCCATGCCTTGGCCGCTTGCGGCTTGTCCTTATAGGCGATGCCGATCAGCACCGCGCCATGGCCCTTGATGCCGGCCAGAAGCGGATGCTCGGCGCGGCAGGCGACGCACCACGAGGCGAAAAAGTCGATCAACGTCACTTTGCCCTTGAGGTCGGCGCTGGTGAAACGCGGCTTTCCGGTGTAAAGCGGCGGCAAATCGAATGGCGGCGCCGGCTTGCCGACGGTGACGGAGGGAATGTAATTCGGCGTGTCGCCTTGCGCGATGAGGACGAGACGCCATGTCATGAATCCCGCCAGAACCGCAAATAATGCCAGCGGGATAAGATAAGGCAGATGACGCAGCGTTTTCATATTCGCGCCTCGCGCCGCTTGGGCGCGCCGATGCGATAGCGCCGGTCGGTCAGCGACACGAAGCCGCCCAAAACCATGATAACGGCGCCGGTGAAAATCCACGGCACCAAGGGATTGTAATAAAGCCGCGTGACGTAACCGTCCTTGCCGTTCTGGCCATTGGCCGGCGGGCCGATCACGGCATAAATATCGCCGATGAAATCGGTGTGAATGGCGGCATCGGTGGTCGGCAAAGGTGGCATGTCGTAAAGCCGCTTTTCGGGACGCAGCGTGGCGACATATGTGCCGCGCCGTGTGGCGATGAAGGTCGCGCGCAAAGCGGTGTAATTGGGCCCGCGTACGCCGTCCTTGACGTCCTTCAGCGTCACGTCATAACCGCCGACCGCAACCGTGTCGCCCGGCCGCATGACCTGGATTTTCTCGGTCTTCCACGCCAGCGAGCCGGCGATGCCGATAATGATGATCGCCATGCCGGCATGGGCGATGGTCATGCCATAGGCGGCGCGCGGCAGAAGGCGGGCGCGGCGCATGGATTCCTTCAACGGCACGCGCAGCAGCAAAATCCGGTCGGCGAATTCGGTCAGCGTGCCGATCAAAAGCCACGCCGCGACGCCAAACGCGCCCGCCGCCCATAACGGACTGGCCGCGCCGCCGGCGATGAACCATGTGGCGACGGCGGTGACGAGCGCGATGGCCAAGGCGAATTTGAGCCGCGACAAAGCGCCGCGCAGGTCGCCGCGCTTCCATGTCATGAACGGCCCCAGCGCCATCAGGACGATCAACGGCACCATGATCGGGATGAAGGTCAGGTTGAAAAAAGGCGGCCCGACCGAGATTTTTCCCAAATTAAGCGCGTCGATGAACAGCGGGTAAAGCGTGCCGAGAAAAACCGTGCCGGCGGCGGCGCTCAAAAGCATATTGTTCAGCAACAATCCGCCTTCGCGCGAGATCGGCGCGAATAGCCCGCCGCTTTTGAGGGATGGCGCGCGCACGGCAAACAAAACAAAAGAGCTGCCGATGACGATGACCAGCAGCATCAGGATATAAACGCCGCGCGTCGGGTCGGAAGCAAAACTATGCACTGAGGTTAAAACCCCGGAGCGCACGAGGAAGGTGCCGAGCAGCGACAGTGAAAAGGTCACGATGGTTAAAAGGATCGTCCATGCTTTCAAGGTGTCGCGCTTCTCGACCACGATCGAGGAATGCAAAAGCGCGGTCCCGGCCAGCCACGGCATGAAGGAAGCGTTCTCGACCGGGTCCCAATACCACCAGCCGCCCCAGCCCAGCGTGTAATAGGACCACCACGAACCCATGGCGATGCCGAGGGTGAGAAAGCACCACGCGGCCAGCGTCCACGGCCTGACCCAGCGCGCCCATGCGGCATCGACGCGGCCTTCGATCAAGGCGGCGATGGCGAAGGAAAACGCCATCGAGAAGCCGACATAGCCCATGTAAAGGCATGGCGGATGGAAGGCGAGGCCGGGATCCTGCAAAATCGGGTTGAGGCCTTGGCCATTCGCGGGCGGCGGGAACACGCGCCAGAACGGATTCGAGGTGAATAAAATATAAGTGATAAAACCGGCCGCGACCATGCCCTGCACGGCCAACGCCCGTGCGCGCAGGGCCGGCGGCAAATTACGACCGAACAAGGAAACGCTGAGGCCATAGACACCAAGGATGAAAACCCACAGCAGCATCGAGCCTTCGTGATTGCCCCACACGCCGGTGATTTTATAGAGCAGCGGCTTGGTGGTGTGGCTGTTGGCGACGACGTTGAGGACGGAAAAATCGTCGGTGACGTGGCAATACATGAGAGCGCCGAAGGACAGCGCCAGCAGCGCGCATTGCGCGAAGGCGGCAGAAGGGGCGACCGCCATCAAGGCCGGGTCGCGCCGCGCCGCGCCGTAAAGCGGCAGGATCGATTGTGCGAGCGCCACGCCGAGGGCGAGGATCAGGGCGAAATGGCCGATTTCGGGGATCATGCAACGAGACTGATAAAACCGGACGCCGCGCGGGTAAAGGAAAATCGCCGACACGATCACCGGCGGCCGGCATTTTCGCCGCCTTGCCGCACGGCGTCGTCGAGCGCGCGTTGCAGGCGCCGGCGGAAATCGGCCGGACGGCCGAAGGCAAGGTCGATTTCCAGCATCAAAGCGAGATCGGCGACGTCGACCGGCGGATGGCGCCGGTCGAGGCGAACGGTGCGGATGCGAAAAGGCTGGGAAGGCGAAACCATCATGACTCCGGACGGCTGGCACCCACCTCGCTACTATGGGATTTAACCCATATCAAGCGAAATAATGGAAGGAAAGAAACCGCCCTATTTTGTGCGGCGCGATAGCTTACCGTATCCGGTTCTGCAGGTAAGCGCGGGCGATGCGGAAATCGCCGCGGGTCATGTCGTTGAAGGTATCGGGCCCGATGCGGTCCTCAATGTCGCGGCGCAAGGCATCCCGGCTAAGCCCTTTCAAATGCACGGCATAGAAAACCAGCGCATCCAGTTCGGTTTTCTGGGCGCGATCGATCGGGCGGTCGCCGGCGCGGGCCCAAAAGGTAAGCGCGCTGCTGGCGAGCGCGGCGATCAGCGTGGCCGCGCACAGGACGCGGAAACCGATCACCGGCGGCTGGCCGGGACGCCGGCTTTCATCCGGCTCGTCGCGCAACAATTCGCGCGCGAGGCTGACAATTTTTTCACCGCGATCGTTCATGCACGGCAACTCCCGGCGGCCCGCCAAGGGATCGAATAAAATTTGGTTGCGGTTGCGGATCGATCTCTATCACAAAAACGCCGGCCGAAGAAACCGGAATTTGTAAAAATGGGTAAGAATAAAACGATATGGGAAATTAACCAAGAGTGGGAATTTAACCTTAATGGCTAGCGCCGCTTGCGCTGGCGCAGCATTTCATAGCCGAGCAGGTCGTGAATGCGTGGGCCGATGGCGCCGCGCGCCGCGCCCGGCCTATCGGCTCGCATACGGCGGTATATGGCGGCCGTGATGGCGGCGAAATCCTGCGGCGGCAATTTGCGCCGATGCTCCGCGACGATTTCCTGCAAGCGGGCGATGATTTCCGTCAGCAGGTCGAGATCCTCGCCGAAATCCTCGTCATTAGCGGCTTTTGGGGAGCGGCCGTCCATGAGGCGCGCCGGCGTAGTGCCGAGCGCCGCA
>DATKSH010000210.1:0-2819 GCA_035531735.1 Alphaproteobacteria bacterium | reverse complement strand
AGCCAGTAATTCATGCCGCGGCCAGCCGTTTCGCTTCGTCGAGGCATTCCTTCTTCCCCGGCCGGAAATCCCTTGCCATCCACCACTCCTCGACCGCGCGCAAAATCTCCCCCACGCGCGGCCCCGGCGCGACGCCAAGCTGCAAAATATCCGCGCCCTGCAAGGGAAACACCGGGTTGTCCCAAGCGGCGGCGGCCGCCAAAACCGGATCGAGATCGATCCCGCGATCCGACGCGGCCAGGAGCAACGCCGCCGCGCGGCACGCGTCCGCGCCATAGTCGTAAAGCGCGCACCGCAACGGCAGGGGGTCACACCTGCCGCGCAACCGCGCCGGCAACACGGCCAAAAGCCGCACACGCTCCGCCTCGCGCCGCGCCATTTTAAGCTTCGCCGCCACTTGCGCGGCAACCGCTTCATCTTGCGGCAACAACGCAGCCAAGCGAGTCAAAGCCGCGCCGGCCTGCGCCGCGCCGGCAACTTCGTATTTCTTCTCCGCCGCCAACAAGCCTTCGAGCCGCGCGACATCCGCCGCGTCCGGCAAAACCTGCGCCAAAACCCCGTTCGCGCCCATCAAGCGCCACGAAGGCGCGGGATTTTCCGCCGCCAGCAATTTGCCGATCTCGCGCCACACCCGCTCGGCTGAAAGCTGCGGCAGCAAATGCGCCAGCGCCGCAGAGGCGCGCAAGCCTTCCGCGTCGGCATCACCGCGCCCGAAAAACGCGTAAAACCGGAAGAAACGCAAAATGCGCAACACATCTTCCCTGATACGCGCCTCGGCTTGGCCGATAAAACGCACGCGCCCTTCGGCTAAATCCCCACGCCCGCCGAAATAATCGTAAAGCGTGCCGTCGGCATCGGCATAGATCGCGTTGATGGTGAAATCGCGCCGGGCCGCATCCGCCTGCCAATCGTCGGTGAATTCCACCTTCGCGCGCCGGCCATCGGTCTCTATATCGCGGCGCAAAGCGGTGATCTCATAGCCCTGATGATCGACCACCGCCGTGATCGTCCCATGCTCGATGCCGGTCGGCGCCACCTTGATCCCGGCCTTGGCTAAAATTTCCGCCGTCTTTTCCGGCGGCAAATCGCACGCGAGATCGACCTCACCGATTTCTTTTTCCAGCAAAGCATCGCGCACCGCGCCGCCGACGATCCGCAAACGCCCGCCGCCCGCTTCGATAACGGCAAAAATCCGCCGCAAGCCACCGGCCTGTAGCCATTCCTGCCGTGTGGGATCGAGTCGGGAATCGCGAATCATCGAAATAGGGCCGAAAATCAGGGATATGGCGGTTTTGCTTGAACGAAAAACCGCTTCGGGCACATGATACCGGCAGGTTTCAATCGATGGGAGGATATTTTATGCGCAACGTTCCGCCTGTTTTGCAGGATTTCTGGGAAGGGCAAAAGCAATTGCTACAATGGGCTGGTGGCTATACGGGCGAGGGTGTAACCGGCGTTGTCCTTGTTCCCGGCGTAGCCGTGGGTATGATTATCGACGGAGTCGCATCGCGCCAGTGGCATCGGGCGGCGGAAGGGGTAACCGTTCTGGTGGCCTATGCTCTGGGAACGATTTATGTGGGCCGGCATCGGCGGCCGCCGGGACCGGACGCATCCACGCCCGCCTAAACCGAATTACCGACCCACCAACTCCTTTTCCTTCTTCTCCTCCGAAGGCGGCGGCGCGGGCTCGAACCGGAAACTCAGTTTGTCCGCCTCGGCGTCCAGCCCGGCATAAACCACCCCGCCTTTTTGCAACGCGCCGAACAATAATTCCTCGGCCAGATGCTTTTTCAACTGCTCTTGAATCACGCGCCCCAAGGGCCGCGCGCCGAACGACACGTCATAGCCCTTTTTGCCGAGCCATGCGCGCGCCTCCGGTGAAAGCTCGATGGTCACGCCGCGGTCGGCCAATTGCCCCTCAAGCTGCAACACGAACTTATCGACCACGCGATCCATTACATCCGGCGTTAAGGCGTTGAAGCCGATGGTGGCGTCGAGCCGGTTGCGGAATTCGGGCGTGAACATTTTGTTGATGGCGTCCTGGTCCTCGCCTTCGCGCTTTTCGCGCACGAAGCCGATGGCCGGTTTCGCCAGATCGGCGGCGCCGGCATTGGTGGTCATGATGAGGATGACGTTACGGAAATCGACCGACTTGCCGTTATGGTCGGTCAATTTGCCGTGATCCATCACCTGCAACAAAATATTGAACAAATCGATATGCGCCTTCTCGATCTCGTCGAGCAGCAACACGCAATGCGGATGCTGGTCGACCGCGTCGGTCAATAAGCCGCCCTGATCGAAGCCGACATAGCCGGGAGGTGCCCCGATCAGGCGCGACACGCTGTGCCGCTCCATATATTCCGACATGTCGAAACGCTTCAATTCGATGCCCATGCTGCTGGCCAATTGCCGCGCCACCTCCGTCTTGCCGACCCCCGTCGGGCCCGAAAACAGGTAACAACCGATGGGCTTTTCCGGCTCGCGCAAGCCCGCGCGCGCCAATTTGATGGCGGCACACAGCGCCATGATGGCCTGGTCCTGCCCATAAACCATCGCCTTCAGATCGCGCTCCAGGTTTTTCAAAACCTCGCGGTCGTCATGGCCGACCGATTTGGGCGGGATGCGGGCGATCTTGGCCACCACCTCCTCGACCTCCGGCACGTCGATCACCGCTTTGCGCTGCCCGGCCGGGCGCAGCATCTGCAGCGCGCCGCCCTCGTCGATCACGTCGATGGCCTTATCCGGCAATTTGCGGTCGCCGATGAACTTGGCCGAAAGCTCCACCGCCGCGCGCAAGGCGGCGTCGGTGTATTTGACGT
>DATKSH010000209.1:0-2121 GCA_035531735.1 Alphaproteobacteria bacterium | reverse complement strand
GTGGCCGCTTTTTTGTCGATCCGCCCCTTGTTGCGCGCGATGCAGCCGCGCAGCGCGTCGAATGCGGATTTCATCAATGGCAATGCGAACGGCACCTGCGGGCCGCCTTTGATGCCCTGCAGCGTGAGGCCGACATTGGCCATCAGCGCCTGCGGCCAGCCGGGCTCGGCGCCGAGCTGCAAAAGGATGGTGTCGGGATCGAGCGCCGCGCCGCGCACCGTGCGTTTCCAGCCGCCGGCGAACGCCACCACCATGTCGTAGCGCGCGCCGGGCTTGAGCCCGGCGCCGGGGATCGTGAAGCCGAGATTGATCTCGTTTTGCGGATCGAGCGCGACCGTCAATTTCTTGCCGCCGGTATCGGCGCGGTCTATCAAACAATAGGCGAAGTCGCCGCCATGGCCGAATACCGGGCGCAGGTCCCAGCCGGCATGCGTTATGGCGTCGTCGGCCGCCGCCGCAAGCGGCGCCAGCAAAATCGCCAATAAAAGAACCAGCGGCAAAAAACGCATTAAATATGTCTCCCGCCGCAAGATTAGCCCAAAACCGGGGCCGATAATATGCCGGCCAATACTTTCGGCCTCGATGGCATGGTTAATGAAGCGCCGCGTGGCGTAACATAAGGGCACAAAATATTTGTTTTTCGCCCGGTAACGGCGCGCTAATAAGCATTTATGGCAAAAGTCTATACCACCGCGGCGATCGCCGAAAAGATCGAGGGAAGGCTGATCGGCGATGGCAACATCGTGATCGCGCGCGTTGCCCATCCGGCCGACGTGCAGGGTCCCGGCGACCTGGCTCTGGCTGTCGATAATCGCCTCGTGCCGCTGCTGGCTGGGGGACAGGCACGCGCGGCGGTGGTGGCTGAGGCAAGCGGGATCGAGCCGGGCCTGATGGACGCCTGCATCGTGGTCGGGCGTTCGCGATTGGCCATGGCGCGCCTGAGCAATTTGTTTTTCGAGCCGGTGCCGGTCACGCCCGGCCTTCATCCCTCGGCCGTAATCGAGGACGGCGCGCAGCTTGGCGAGAATATCACCCTAGGTGCGCTTGCTTTTATCGGTGCGGGTGCGGTCATTGGCGCGGGCAGCGTGATCCATCCGCAGGCCTATATCGGGCCCGGCGCCGTGATCGGGCGCGACGCGCTGATTTATCCCGGCGCGCGCATCGGCGCCGGCGTCAGGATTGGCGACCGCTGCATCGTCCATTTCAACGCCGCCATCGGCGCCGACGGTTTTAGTTTCGTGACGCCGGAGCCCGGCAGCGTCGAAGCCGCTCGGGCGACCGGTGCGGTCGCCGCCACCAATAAGGAACTGGTGCGGATCGCCAGCCTCGGCGGCGTCGAGATCGGCGACGATGTCGAGATCGGCGCCTCGAGCTGCATCGACCGCGGCACCGTGGCGGCCACCCGCATCGGCAACGGCACCAAGATCGACAACCAGGTGCAGGTCGGCCACAACGTGGTTATCGGCGCGAATTGCCTGGTCTGCGGGCGGGTCGGCATCGCCGGCAGCGCCGCGATCGGCGACCGCGTGGTTTTGGGCGGCGCCGCCGGGGTCGCCGATCACGTCAAAATCGGCGACGATGTGGTGGCGATGGCGATGTCCGGCATCGCCGGCAACGTGCCGGCCAAGACTATCGTCGGCGGCATCCCGGCCCAGCCGCGTGCGCGCATGCTGGAAAACTATTTTTACGCCGGCCGGCTCAAGCATTATGCGGAAAAGGTCAATGCGCTCATTCGGCGCATGGACGCTATCGAGCGGAAAAGCCAGACATAATCGTTGCAACGAAGAATAAGGTGTGCCCATGGCCGTTTCCGCTTCCGCGCTTCCCATCGGCGAGATTCTCGACGTGGTCGCCGAGAAAGGCATGATCGACCGCGCGCGCCTGACGCCCGCCGCCAAACTGGCCGATCTCAACGTCAGTTCGCTCGAAATGGTCGATGTGATGTTCGCGCTCGAGGATAAATTCGGCATCGAATTGCCCTTCAACGCCAACACCGACGCGACCGGCCTCGTCACCGTCGGCGATGTCATCACGCTGGTCGAAAAGCAAATAGCGGCCAAGAACGCCGCCGGCGCGGCGGCGGGAGCGTGATTGAGTTTGAGCGGAGCTTCCCACAAAATA
>DATKSH010000208.1:0-6162 GCA_035531735.1 Alphaproteobacteria bacterium | reverse complement strand
ATGCGCGTTACCTCATTGTCATATGCCGGCGGCGGTTGCGTTTTGCCGGTGATCCATTCGTAAAGATCGGGGTCGCCGCATTGTAAAAGCGCCTCATAGGCGTCCAGTTGCGCGGGCGTGAAGCCGCGCAGATGGGCGGCGGCGAAACTGCCGAGCAGCAAATCCATCTCGCGCGTGCCGCGATGGCCGCTGCGGAAAATCAGGCGTTCGATGCGTTTGTCGGCAGTCACGATTGCGCTCCATCGATAGTTCAGACGTCATTCCGGACAAGCCATTCGGCCAATGCCCGCGGAAAAGTCCCCTGGATCCCGGCTTTCGCCGGGATGACGCTCTTTTGCTGCGCCAATGTATACATGGTAAAAGTTTTCCTGTCTTCTGGCTTCAGTTTCCCGGATCATGCGTCCCTCCATTCTCTTCCCCCTCTTCGCCGACATCACGTCGCTCAAGGGCATCGGGCCGCGGCTTGGGCCGCTTTACAGGCGGCTGGTCGGCGAACATGCGGTTGATCTTTTGTGGCATTTGCCGACCGGCGTCGTCGACCGCAGCTATAGCCCCAAGATCAAATACGCCGACCGCGACCGCATCGTCACGCTGACACTCGACATCGTCGAACACGCGCCGCCGAAAAACCCGCGTTTGCCCTATCGCATTATCGGCCATGACGACACCGATCAGGTAACGATCAATTATTTCAACGCCAAGGGCGACTACCTGACGCGGCTTTATCCCACCAATCAAAAAGTGGTGGTGAGCGGCATGCTGGAACGTTTTCGCGGCGGCTGGAGCATGAGCCATCCTGATTTTGTCGTGCCGGTCGAGCGCGCCGGCGACATTCCACGCTTCGAGCCGGTCTATGGCCTGACCGAAGGCATCAGCGGCAAGATGCTACGGAAAGTTTTGGCGCCGATCCTGGAAAAACTGCCCGATCTGCCGGAATGGAACGATGGGGCCTTGCTGGCGCGCGAGAAATGGCTCGGCTGGAAAGAAGCCGTCATTGCCGCGCACACCTCGAAGCCGGACGCCGGAAAAGACTCCCTGACATCCGACATCCGGCCTCTGACCTCCGAACGCCGCCGTCTCGCTTATGACGAATTGCTGGCCGACCAATTGGCGCTGGCGGTTATCCGCCGCCATCTCGGCAACAGCGGCGGGCGGGCGTTGAAGGGAAACGGCGCATGGCAAAAGAAGCTGGAATCCGCCCTGCCCTTTGCCCTCACCGGCGGCCAGCGGCAAGCCATCGCCGAGATTAGCGCCGACATGGCCGCGCCCAAACGCATGCTGCGCCTGCTGCAAGGCGATGTCGGTTCCGGCAAGACAATCGTCGCGTTGATGGCGATGCTGCAAGCGGTCGAAGCCGGCGCACAGGCCGCCCTGATGGCGCCAACCGAAATCCTCGCCCGCCAGCATCACGCGCGGCTGACGGAATTTCTCAAGCCGCTCGGACTTGAAATCGGCCTCGTGGTCGGCAAGTCGCGCGGCGATGACCGGCGCACCGAAACTCTGGCGCGGTTTGCCGACGGTTCGCTTTCGCTCGCGGTCGGCACCCATGCACTCTTTCAGGACGACGTGGCGTTCAAAGATTTGGGCCTTGTCGTGGTGGACGAGCAGCACCGCTTCGGCGTCAATCAGCGTTTGCAGCTTTCCGACAAGGGGCGCGGCGTCGATATTCTGGTCATGACCGCGACGCCGATCCCGCGCACGCTGACGCTCACCGCCTATGGCGATATGGAGATTTCGCGGCTTGAGGACAAGCCTGCGGGCCGCCAACCGATCGACACGCGGCTGATCGACATGAAGCGGCTCGGCGAAGTGATCGAAGGCGTCAAGCGCCAGATCGCCAAGGGCGCGCAGGCTTACTGGGTATGTCCACTGGTCGAGGAATCCGAAACCAGCGACCTTGCTGCCGCCACCGAACGCGCGGCGCTGCTGGGCAAACTTTTAGGCGCGGGAAATATCGGCCTTGTCCATGGCCGCATGAATTCGGAGGACAAAGAGCGCGTGATGGCGGCATTTGCCGGCGGCACAATCAAGGTTCTGGTGGCGACGACCGTGATCGAAGTCGGCGTCGATGTGCCCAATGCCACACTGATGATCGTCGAGCATGCCGAGCGTTTCGGCCTCGCGCAGTTGCACCAGTTGCGCGGGCGCGCCGGGCGCGGCACGGATAAATCGGTGTGCCTTCTCATGTATCAAGCGCCCCTCGGCGAAGTAGCCAAGGCGCGGCTTACCATGCTGCGCGAGACCGAGGACGGTTTTCGCATCGCCGAGGAAGATTTGCGCCTGCGCGGGCCCGGCGAATTGCTCGGCACAAGGCAAAGCGGGCGGCCGGAATTCAGGATCGCCGACCTCGCGCTTCACCGCGATTTGCTCGACATCGCCCACGACGACGCGCAACTGATCCTCGCCCGCGATCCCGATTTAACCGGCGAACGCGGCATGGCGTTGCGGGTTTTGCTGTACCTGTTTGAACGGGATGCGGCGGTGCGGTTGTTGAGGGCCGGTTAGAATCGCCTCGTTCAAGGGTGAAAATACCCTTTTGGACCATTGTTTTATCGCCCTTTTCTTGCTATATGTTCCTCATTCCGGCCCCTGAGAACCGCGGCTATTTTTAAGGCTACTGAACGATGAATCTGCGCATGAAACGCCGCCGCATCTACGAGGGCAAGGCCAAGGTCCTGTTCGAGGGACCGGAGCCCGGCACGCTGGTGCAATATTTCAAGGACGACGCCAGCGCCTTCAACAACCAGAAAAAGGGCACCATCACCGGCAAGGGCGTGCTCAACAACCGCATTTCCGAATACCTGATGACCAGGCTCGGCGAGATCGGGGTGCCGACCCATTTCGTCAAGCGCCTCAACATGCGCGAGCAACTGATCCGCCAGGTCGAGATCATCCCGGTCAAGGTGGTCGTGCATAACATCGTGGCCGGGTCGCTGGCCAAGCGCCTCGGCATTCCCGAAGGCACCCTTTTGCCGCGCTCGATCATCGAGTTTTATTACAAGAAGGACGAGCTTAACGATCCGATGGTGTCGGACGAGCATATCACCGCCTTCGGCTGGGCCTCACCGGGCGAGCTGGAAGAGATCATGGCGCTTTCGCTGCGCATCAACGATTACCTGTCCGGCTTGTTCCTCGGTGTCGGCTTGAAGCTGGTCGATTTCAAACTCGAATTCGGCCGCTGGTGGGACGAGCATGACGAGATGCGCATCGTCGTCGCCGACGAAATCAGCCCCGACGGCTGCCGGTTATGGGACGTGCGCACCAACGAAAAGCTCGACAAAGACCGTTTCCGGCAGGATTTAGGCCGCGTCGAGGAAGCCTATCAGGAAGTCGCGCGCCGGCTCGGCATCTTGCCGGAAGGCGCCGCGCCCGAAGCCGCCAGCAACGTCACCTCCATCGGCGGGAAGCTCTCATGAAAGTCCGCGTCGATGTGATGCCGAAAGAAGGCGTGCTCGATCCGCAAGGCAAGGCCATTTCCCATGCGCTGGCCTCGCTCGGTTTTACCGGCGTCGATGATGTGCGCGCCGGCAAGGTGATTATGCTCGATCTGGCCGGTGGCGACCGCGATCGGGCCCTCGAATCGGCCAAAAGCATGGCCGAAAAGCTGCTGGCCAACCAGGTTATTGAGGATTACCGCGTAACCGTGCTGTGATAGATTGCGAATCGTCTTTCCTAGGTCCTTATCCCCGCCTTGCGTCATGATCGATAGTAAACCGGCAAAAATCCTTTCCTTCGGCATTATCGTGGCGGTCGCCGCCATGCTGGCCGCATGCAGCAGCGAAGCGCCGCCCATCGTCGCGCCCATGCCGGCGCCGATGCATTACCTCGATTTGTCGCCGGTCGGGCCTCCGCCGCCAAAATTCGAAATGAAGCCGGTGGTCGATTTGCGCACGCAAATCTGGCGGCCCGGTTATTGGGCCCCGGAAAACGGCAGCTTCGTGTGGGTGCCGGGCAAGATCATGGCGAAACCGTCCTTCACCGCCGTGTGGTCGCCGGACCGCTGGGAACGGCATAAATACGGCTGGGGTTTCATCCACGGCTTTTGGCAATAAGGCTGCTGCATGGCGGCGCGCAGGCTTCCCCGCCGGCCGAAAAAGCGCAACGGCATTGCGGCGGCGCTTAAATTCTTCAAGCCCAAGGCGGTTAAGCCGAAAAAGGGCAAGAAGGCCTATAAGCGCAAACCCAAACACCCGCGGGAGATCGAATGAAGAAAATCCTTCTCGTTCTTGCCCTTGGCCTCGCGCTGGCGCCGTGCGCGGCGGGCGCCGAAGACGCCAGCCAATATTACGTTCCGCCGACGCAGTTCAACGCGCTGCTGGAGGTGATGGATCTCGGCTTCGACACGATGTTCGGCCTGTTCCGCAACGCGACCGGCAATTTTACTTATGACGTCAAGGCCAAGAGCATCAGCGGGTTGCGTTTCGCGCTCGATGCCAACAGCATTGTCGCCGCCAACGCCGACGATGGCGCAGCGCTCGCCGCCTTGCTCGCCAGCCCGCAATACCCGGAAATCGATTTCGCCGCCAGCGGCGATGCCCGCTTCGTCCACGGCAAGGCCTACATCAAGGGTATCCTGACGGTGCATGGCACACAAAAGCCCTTCACCTTCACCGCGACCCTCAACCGCGTGGGCCAAAGCCCGGCGGCCGGCGATATGTGGAACAGCGAGGGCACGGCGGTCGGCCTGTCGCTGGAAGGCGTGTTCAAGCGCGCCGATTTCGGCATGGGCGACGATCCTCTGATCAAAAGCCGCTTCGGCGATGCCATAACCCTCCGGATCGAGATGCAGGGCATAAGGCAATAAGGCCGGTCACGGATTGACGATATTGGCCGGCTTGCCGTTCAGGAACGAACGCAAATTGTCGATGCTACCCGCCAACAACCGCCGGCGCGCATTCACCGACGCCCACGCGACATGCGGCGTGATGATGCAATGACGCGCCGACAGCAAGGGATTGCCGGCCGGCGGCGGCTCGGCGGCAAGCACGTCCAGCGCCGCGCCGGCGATGCGGTCTTCGTTAAGTGCGGCGGCCAGCGCCACTTCCTCGATCAAGCCGCCGCGCGCCGTGTTGATCAAAAAAGCCGCCGGCTTCATGAGCGCGAGGCGACGCGCATCGGCCAATTCCCGCGTTTCGGGCGTCAAGGGACAATTCAGGCTGATAACGTCGGCGCGGGCAAAAAGTTCGTCGAGCGCACAGAATTCGACCGGCATGTTGGGCGGCGTTTTCGGCAGCGTGCGTGTATGGGCCAGCAGTTTCATGCCGAAACCTTCGGCGAGCTTGGCCACTGCCTTGCCGATATGGCCGAACCCGACGATGCCCATGGCCAGGCCCTCAAGAGCGACCAGCGGTTGTTCCCGGAAGGACATGCTCCTCTCGCGCCAGCGGCCCTCGCGCACCGCTTGATCGTATGCGGCGACCCGGTTGGTCAATTCCAGCAGCAGGGCAAACACCGACTGCGCGACCGTGCCCGCGGCGTAGCCCGGCACGTTGGACACGGGAATCCCCTGCGCCTTGGCGGCCTCGGCATCGACATTGTCGTAGCCGGTCGCCATCTCGCCGATATAGCGCAGTTGCGGCAACGCCTCGATCGTGGGTTTGTCGAGCACGGCCTTGTCGACCAGCACCGCTTCGGCGCCTTGCGCGCGGGCAATCACCTCGGCGCGCGGCGTACGGTCGTGCACGGCGGCCTCGCCGAGCGTCTTCAGCCCGTCCCAGCTCAAATCGCCGGGATTGACGACGCCACCGTCGAGCACCACGATCCGCATCAGCCCTCCTCGTATTTATTGGTGACCGGGTAACGCCGGTCGCGGCCGAAGCTGCGGCGTGTAATCTTGACGCCGGGCGGCGCCTGCCGGCGCTTGTATTCGGCGCGGCCGAGCATCGTCCATACACGCCTGACGGTCGCCGTGTCGAAGCCTTGCGCAACGATCTCCTTCACGCTCATTTCCTTTTCGATCAGCGCTTCGAGAATGCCGTCGAGGATTTCATAGGGCGGCAGGCTGTCGGTGTCTTTTTGATCGGGCCGCAATTCCGCGGTCGGCGGCCGGGCGAAGATATTGTCGGGAATAACCGGCCCGTCCGGCCCCAACGCCAAAGCGGGCTTATGCCCATTGCGCCAGCGCGCGACTTTGTAAAGCTGGGTTTTATATAAATCCTTCAG
>DATKSH010000207.1:0-2662 GCA_035531735.1 Alphaproteobacteria bacterium | reverse complement strand
CTCGTCAACTGCACGCCCGTCAAATCTCCATTTTGATAGGTTCCCGTGATTTCACCGCCATGCGTATCTGTCGTCGATTTTCCCAAGTAGAAGATATTGGGATTGCCAGTTCCTGCGTTATCGCCCAGAAACATGTTGGTCTGCATGGTGTTGTAGAGGGGCTGGGCCGCGTTATCGCCCGGCAGCAAGGGCCGCGCGAGCCATACGAGTTGCGAACTGTTAGTCGGCGACACATAAGTGCGCGAGGCGATGTGGCCAGCCACGGCGTCTCCCGCCGGGAAATTATAGCCGGGCGATGCGCCGGTGATTTTCGCCGACCATGCGCCGTAAGCGCCGCAGGCGGTGGAGGGATCAATACCAGCGGTGCAGATAGCAGTGCCGTAGAGAAAACCGCCGTCGCCACCGATCAAACTGGCAATGCGGCCACCCGAGGAATCGGGAATCTGCGTGCCGTTTAGAGTCACAATCATGAAGGAATAGGTGGTCGGCGCGACGTTGGCGCCCGCGCCGTTACCCATGACCTGGATCGCATAGGTTTGGCTATAGGAATTCGGCGTCGTATTGGTGAACCCGGCCGGCAGGAAATTGCAAAAACCTTTATTGGTCGCCGCGATATGAGCTTGGCAATCGGCCGTGCTGTTGTTGCTGGTCGGCAAGGGCAAATTATAGGGGTTGGCCGTCGCATTGTTGGTGGCCATGAAGGTTTGGCCTTCGCTGGAGGCCAGATAGCCGGTCACGGCCTGAATCAATTGGGTCTGCCCGTTGGCGGCATGGGTGTCCTGCGCTTGCTGGTTGCTGTTCGCGATCAGCCGCCACAAGCCGGCGAACAAAAGGCCGGAAACGGCGAGGACGATGGCAAGCTCGACCAGCGTGAAGCCCCGGCGGGAACGAGCGACCTTGGCGCGCATGATGTTGTCCTTTCCTGCGATTCGGTAGCTTGCCATATTTGCTAGGGTACTGAAATAAGCGCAACCGAGCCATTGGGCACGGCCGGCGGCAGCGGATAAGTCACGAATGTGTTGTTGACCGGGACTGGCGTCGGCAATTGGCCGTTCTTGGCGATGCCGTAGCCATAAAGCGGAATGTTAGGGTTGTTGCGGATTTGGGTGTAGAGGTCGCTGAGATTGATGCCGATCGGGGGATTCTGGATGGGATCGGAAAGATTGCCGGATGATGGCGGCGGCGCCCAGGTTACGACATAGGATTGGCCGCCAGTGCTGGCCTGATATACATACGAATTCCAATTGTAATTAGGGTTATAGCCGGTCGGCATATAATGGTTGGCCGTATAAGCCGTGCTGCATAAGGCGGTCGTGTATTGGCCATTTGCCGCCGTCAGCCCGCAACCCGTGGTGCCGGGACTTTTCATGGCCGAGGTGCTGGCGGCCACGCCTTGCTCAACGGCCTCGACCGCCGCGCTGTGCCACGTCAGCATGTCGTCGGCGATGGTGGTTTGGCTGGCAAACATGCGCGCGGCTTGCACGGCATACACTTGGGTGTAGATGCCCAGCACGCAGATCAGCATGAAACCGAAGGTAAAAAGATACACGTCCGCCCGCCTTCCCCGAGGCACACTTACGATTTTAACGAGGTAAAAATAATACTCTGTTAAATAGGGCGATGTTCCTTAGTTTTTTATTAACGCGATGATTTTTCTATATTATTTCGGTCCGCAAGCCGGCGAGCCCGGCCAAATCCGGCCCTATTTATTTCCGGCGGCCATGAACCCGATTCCCTTGACACCCTAAAAGAACCAAAGTAGAACATTCATGTTTTGTTCCTTTCCCGGTGTTCCGAGGCGATCCCCATGCTGACCCGCAAACAGAAAGAACTGCTGCTTTTGATCCGCGACCGGCTGGCGGCCGAGGGCGTACCGCCTTCGTTCGACGAGATGAAGGACGCGCTCGGCCTGCGCTCGAAATCCGGCATTCACCGCCTCATCACCGGGCTTGAGGAACGCGGTTTCATCAAGCGCCTGCCGCATCGCGCACGGGCGCTTGAGATCGCGCGGCTGCCGGAAGGATTCGAGCCGGCCAAGCCGGCGGGAAAAATAGCGCGCAAGGCCCGCCTGCCCGACATGGCCGCCATCGTCGCGCAGACCGTGAGCCTGCCGCTCTATGGGCGTATCGCGGCCGGCGTGCCGATCGAAGCCATGCGCGATCCCGATGCGCGCATCGACGTGCCGGTCGGGTTGATTGCCTCCACGCGCGGCAAGGTCGAGGCCGGCGATCATTATGCCCTCGAAGTGTCCGGCGATTCGATGATCGAGGAAGGTATCAAGGACGGCGACCGCGTCATCATCAAAAAATGCGACCATGCCGAGAACGGCGCCATCGTCGTGGCCCTCATCGGCGGCGAGGACGAGGACAAGAACGAGGTCACGCTCAAAAAACTCGAAAAACGCGGCAACCAGATCGCCCTGATCCCCGCCAATAAAAATTACGAAACCCGCGTGTTCGACCCGCGGCATGTAAGGGTGCAGGGACGGCTGGTGGGGTTGGTGAGGCGGTATTAGCCAGCCGGCGTCATCCCGGCGCAAGCCGGGATCCAGGGGAAATCTCCTAAGCGCACACGGAACAAGTTTTCTTCGATAGGTTTGCCGAACGATCCATACCGCTGGGACGAACGCAAAATCACTCTGGATCCCGGCTTGCGCCGGGAT
>DATKSH010000206.1:0-6374 GCA_035531735.1 Alphaproteobacteria bacterium | reverse complement strand
AGCCTTGCTCAAGGGGAAGGCCGATCTGGTGCTGAGCGACCTCGCGCCTTCCACCACCGGCCACGCGCGCACCGATCATATCCGCATCATGGCGTTGGCCGAGGCGGCGGCACTGTTCGCCGAGGACATTCTCGCGCCCGGCGGCGTTTTCGTTTGCAAACTGTTTCAGGGCGGCGCGGAAAAGGAATTGCTCGGCCGGCTGCGCCGCCATTTCACCAAAATCAAGCACGCCAAGCCGGCCGCCAGCCGCGCGGAATCCTCGGAGGCTTATGTGGTCGCGCAGGGATTCAAGAAAAGCCCGAACCAATAGAGAGATGTCATTCCGCAAAATTTTCTTTCGACCGCGAAGCGGGCGAAACAAAATTTATGCGGAATCTGATTTGGTTTTGATCTATTTGTGAAACAAATCGGATTCCGCATCTCAGCACTCGCCCCGCCTGCAAATCGGCGGATATTTCGGTGCCCGTGGAATCGCCGGGCGATTTGCCGGCGGGGCTCGGCCTCGTGCGGAATGACGGCTCCTATTCTTTTGTCAACCATTCCACCCGCGCGCCGCGATCAGGCGTTTGCAGCGCGTCGTGCAGTTGCGGAAACAAGGCGCGCAGCCTTTCGTCGAATTGCCACGGCGGATTGACGAGAATAAGGCCGGAACCGTTAAGCCGGTCGCCGCGCGTTTCTTCCTCGAACATGAATTCGGCGCAAAGGATTTTCGGAATGCCGCTTTGCGTCAACGCCTCGTGAAAACGCCAAACCGAAGGACGCTCTTTGACGGGATACCAGATCATGAACATGCCCTGCGGCCAGCGCCCATGCGCGACCGGCAGCACGATCGACAGGCGCGCGAATTCGTCTGGTTCTTCGTAAGGCGGGTCGATCAGGACGAGGCCGCGCGCCTCGGCCGGCGGCAAAAAGGCGCCGAGCGCCTCATACCCGTCGCGATGGTGGACATGCGCGTTGCGCATGGCGCGGAACTGGCGCTTGAGGTCGATCACGTCGTCGGCGTGCCATTCGCAGGCGATCAGCTTGTCCTGCGGGCGCAGCATCTCGCGGATGAAAAGGGGCGAGCCGGGATAAAAGCGGAATTGCCCAAGGCCATCCGCGCCCATCGCCGGCTTCCAGCCGGGATTGAAAAGTTCGAGGATGCGATAATAATCCGGCGCGTCGGGCAGGGGCGGCGCGCGCAGCAATTTGTAAATGCCGCTTTTGGCCTCGCCGGTTTTCAGCGCGCGCAGATCGTGCAAATCATAAAGCCCGGCGCCCGCGTGGCTATCGAGCGCGAAAAAGCCTGCTTCCTTGCCGCGCAAATGCGCGAGAAGCATCGTCAGGACGATATGCTTGGCGACATCGCAAATATGCCCGGCGTGGAAAATATGGCGGTAGTTCATGGGGCCGGTATGCCGGAAGCCGCCGAGGGGCGCAATCTTTTGCTAGCCGGCGGCAGCTTTACGCGTCCTCAATTTGCGGCCCCATTTCAAAAGCGGGCCAAGCTCGACCAGCACCACGGCGAACATGATTGCGCCGCAGCCGAACATGCCTTCGGGCGTCAGTCTTTCCTTCAGCAACCATACGCCGCCCAATCCGCCGAATAGGGATTCGGTACTCAAGATGATGGCGGCGTCGCTGGAGGGCGTGTGCTGCTGCGCGATGGCTTGCAGGGTATAGGCGATGCCGCCCGAAGCGAGGCCGGCATAAAGGATCGGAATCCACGCCTGAAGAAGCGCCGCCAGTCGGATATGTTCGTAAGTCACCGCGAGAACGAGCGCGACGATGCCGGTCATGAGATATTGCAGGAACGACAAAGCGAAGGGCGCGCGCACAAGCTCGACCGTGTGGCCCATCATGGCGACCTGCAAGGCGAAGCATAGCGCGCACAGCAAGATAAGCCGGTCGCCGAAGCCGAAGCGGAAATTCTCGATGTCATGGATATTGCCGCCCGACAACAGCCACACGCCGAAAAAGGACAGCAGGCTGGCGATCACCACCACGGTTGATAATTTGTGGCGATAAAAAAGAAAAGCGACGAACGGCACCATGACGACGTAAAGGCCGGTCAGGAAAGCCGCGTGTGTGACGCTGGTCGCCGTCAGGCCGTATTGCTGGATAATGACCGCGCCGCCAAACGCCGCGCAAAGAGCGAGGATGTTGCCGACGGTGTTTTTGCTTTTGAGGATGGCAACCTTGAATTGGCCGAAGCCTTTTTCATGAAAGACCAGCGGCAGAACGACCAATGCGGAAATCAGGAAACGGGCGGCGACGTAAGTGAAAGGGCCGACATGATTTAGACCGTCTTTCTGCGCGACGAACCCGAAACCCCAGATCAATCCGGTCAGCCCGAGCGCAAGATCGGCCCACAGGCGCGTCATGCCTATTTTTTGCTTTCTTTTATCTTGCCTTCCTTGAAGGCCACGTGCTTGCGCGCGACCGGGTCGTATTTCTTCAATTCCAGCTTGGTGGTGTTGCGCGGGTTTTTCTTGGTGACGTAAAAAAAGCCGGTATTGGCCGAGCTCACCAGTTTGATGTCGTTTTTAGACTTTGCCATGATGCAAATCCCGCATGTTTGAAAGCGCAGCAATGTCGGAAAATCGCGGCTTTTTGTCAAGCCTTTCCTTTGCTCCGGCAGGGCGATTTCGGCTGCGAAAAGCCCGTTTGATACGATTTTGAAATGGCCTGCTCTTGCCGTCGCGCGGCGAAACCCCATATGTGCGGCACCGGCAAGGATGACTTGCGCGAAAGGATGGGCTAAGACCACCCGGTTATATCCGCCGGTTGCAACCCATGCTCAATTTCTTTCTCCGCCTGTTCGCCCTCGTCGGCGCGTTGGCCACGCTTTTGGTCGTGGTCGGGATTACCGTGCTGCTGCGCGATCAATATGCCGTGCCGTCCGAGCCGCAAAACGTGGTGCTGACGCTGGATTTCGACCGGCCGATCGTCGAGCGGCCGGCCTCCTCGCCGCTCAAGGTGGCGATGGAATCCGACAGCATTCCGTTGCTCGACATCCTGCATGCGATCGACAGCGCGCGCGCCGATCCGCATGTCAAAGGCATGGTCGCCCGTTTCGGCTCAACCGAGCCGCCCTTGGCCGACGTGGAGGAAATCCGCGCCGCCATCGCGCGCTTCCGCGCCAGCGGCAAGTTCACCTATGCCTTCGGCACCACCTATGGCGATTTCGGCACCGGCAACCGCGCCTATTTCCTCGCCAGCGCGTTCCAGGATATCTGGTTGCAGCCGGTCGGCACGGTGGGTTTAACCGGCCTTGCGATCGAAACGCCCTACGCCAAGTCGGCGCTGGCCAAGATCGGCGTCGGCGCCGATTTCATGCAGCGCAAGGAATACAAATCGGTGATGGAAACCTTCACCCGCGACGATATGTCGGACCCGGTGCGCGCCAACATGCAAAGCCTGATCGACGACCTCGCGCGGCAGGAGGCGGACGGCATCGCCGAAACCCGCAAATGGACGCCGGCGCAGGTTTCGCAATTGATGGCGACGGGGCCGTTCACCGCCGACGAGGCGCTTAAAGCCGGGCTCGTTACCCATATCGGCTATGCCGACCAGCTTGAACAAGAAATCAAGAAGCAAGCCGGCAAGGGCGCGCGCCTGCTCGGCGCCGAGGATTATCTCGGCCGCCTCCCGCCGAAAAGGCCCGCGGCCAAGCCTGCCACGCAGGTCGCGCTGATTTACGGCACCGGCCTTATCACTTCGCATGGTGTCGGTTCCGACGGGCTGGCCGGCGGCGACGTGATGGGCGCCGACACCGTCGCCGGCGCCTTCGACGCCGCCGCCCGCGACAAAAAGATCAAGGCCATTATTTTCCGCATCGACAGCCCCGGCGGCTCGCCCGTCGCCTCCGAAACCATCCGCCGCGCCGTGATCCACGCCGAGGACAAAGGCAAGCCGGTGTTCGTCACAATGGGCGGGGAGGCGGCCTCAGGCGGCTATTGGATCGCGATGAACGCGAATGAAATCGTCGCCGAGCCCGGCACCCTGACCGGCTCGATCGGCGTGGTCGGCGGCAAATTCCTGCTCGGCGGCCTGATGCAAAAACTCGGCGTCAGTTGGGGCATGGTTTCGACCGGAGGCAACACCGGCATGTGGTCGATGCTGGCCGATTATACGCCGGAGGAAAAGGCGCGCGTCAACGCGCTCTTGGACGCGACCTATGCGGCCTTCACGCAGAACGTCGCCGCCGCGCGCAAAATCCCGCTCGCCAAAATGCCCGACATCGCCAAGGGCCGCGTGTGGACGGGGGCGCAGGCGCAAAAACTCGGCCTCGTCGATCAATTGGGCGGCTATGGCGTGGCGCTGGCCGATATGCGCAAGAAGCTCGGCCTCAAGCCCGGCCAGATCGTCGAACTGAAATTATTCCCGGCGCCGCTGACGCCGAGCGAGAAGATCATGCTGATTTTGAAAAAAATCGGCCTCGAAAGCCTCGCCCTCGATGCAACGCTCGGCAAATGGCAACATGTCGAGTCCGAACTGGGCCCATTCGTCGGCGCGCTCGGCGGCACCGGCGCGGTGCAAACGAGGATGCCGGGCGTTGTTCTGCAATAATTTTCGGAAATGGGGTTGTTCATGCCGCAAGAGCGGCGGGATTCCCTCCCCCTTGTGGAGAGGGTTAGGGAGGGGGGAGTGCAGCAAGTGCTGTCTCCGATTTATGCGCTTCGCCAAGCTTCACGCCCCCACCCCTAACCCCTCCCACGAGGGGAGGGGAACAGGCCTTCCTGCTTGGCCCATTCAATCCCTAAAATGCTTCTGGCTCACATGCCAGTAATCCCATGCCGTGAACAAGGTCAGCATGCCGGCAATCCACAACAGCAAATCGCCGATGAAAGTGGCGGGAATGGCATCGACGGTATAGCGGTCGCCGATGATGAGGAACGACAAAGCCACGATCTGGATAAAGGTTTTCCATTTGGCCAATTGGCTGACCGGCACACTTACACGGACGCCGGCGAGGAACTCGCGCAGGCCCGACACCGCGACCTCGCGCAGAAGGATGATGACGGCGGGAATCACCGCGAAGCCGTCGATCTGGCGGCTATAGACCAAAAGCAAAATCACCGCCGCGACCAGCAATTTATCCGCGATGGGGTCGAGGAATTGGCCGATCATTGACACCTGATGGTCGCGCCGCGCGATATAACCGTCGAGCCAATCCGTTATCCCCGCCGCCACGAATAGCACCAAGGCCACCCATGCCGACCACGCATGATGAATGGCGAGCAACAGCAGGATCACCGGGATAACGGCGATGCGCGAGGCGGTCAGGCGGTTGGCGAGGGAATGGAACATAGCTGCTAGGGGCTAGGGGCTAGGGGCTAGGGAACGAGGCCATGGGAAGTTCTGGGGCAATAAAGTCCCTAGCCCCTAAATCCTAGCCCCTCTCCTGCTAGCACCCAGAACCTAGCACCTAGCCCCTAAAAAAATCATGGATTTTTTTCGCCGCACCCGCACTGATGCCCGGCACACGGACGAGGTCGTCGGTGCCGGCCTCGGATACCGCCTTGGCCGAGCCGAAATGATGAAGCAAAGCTTTTTTGCGCACCGATCCGATGCCCGGCACCTCCTCAAGCCCCGATTGTCCGATGGCCTTGGCTCTTTTGGCGCGGTGGGCGCCGATGGCGAAGCGATGCGCCTCGTCCCGTAAACGTTGCAGGTAATAAAGCGCCGGGTCGTCTTGTTGCAGGCCGAACGGTTCGCGGCCGGGCAGGAAAAAACGTTCACGCCCGGCATTGCGGTCGGGACCCTTGGCGACGCCGGCAACAGGGACATCCGGCAGGCCCAATTCTTCCAGAACGCCGCGCGCCGCGCTCAGTTGCCCGGCGCCGCCGTCGATCAGCACCAGATCAGGCCACAAAGCCGATTGGCGGCCCGCGTCCTCCTCCACCAGCCGCCGAAAACGCCGCCCCAGCACTTCCTTCATCATGGCAACATCGTCGCCGGGCGCCGGCGCGCTTTTGATGGTAAATTTGCGATAGGTTTTCTTGAGAAAACCCTCTGGCCCGGCGGCGATCATGGCGCCGACGGCATGCGCGCCGGATATATGCGAATTGTCATAGACTTCGATGCGCTTCGGCGCTTCGGCGAGGCCGAAAATTTCCGCCACGCGCGCCAGAAGCTTGGCTTGCTCGGCGCTTTGCGACAGATGACGGGCCAAGGCCTGTTCGGCATTCTTCCGCGCAAGATCGAGAAGGCGCTTTTTCTCGCCCAGTTTCGGCGCCGCGATCGTCACTTTATGTTCCGCCTTGGCGCTTAAAACCTCGGCCAGCAAAGCGGCATCGTCAGCCGGATGGCTGAGCAGGATCGAAGGCGGCGCCGGCTTGTCGGCATAAAATTGAGCGAGGAACGCGCCGAGAATCTCGCCGGCCTTCATG
>DATKSH010000205.1:0-4590 GCA_035531735.1 Alphaproteobacteria bacterium | reverse complement strand
TGACGGCAAAAATGCCGTCGAGCAATTCGATCTCGCCCGCGTCCTTGTTTTCGAGTGTTTTGACTTTCGCTTTCATCACCTTGTCCTCACGCCGCCTTCTCTGGCTTGGCCGGCTTCTTCTCGGCTTTCTTGTCGTCTTTCTTCGGCGCGGCCTTGACCTTCGCCTTCTTGTTCTTGATCGCGTCGCGGATGCGCACATAGCCGCCTTCGGCGCCCGGCACCGCGCCCTTGACGAAGATCAACCCGTCGGCGTCATCGACCGCGACCACCAGCAAATTGAGCGTGGTCACGCGGCGGTCGCCCATGTGCCCCGCCATCTTCTTGCCCTTGAACACGCGGCCGGGGTCTTGGCGCTGGCCGGTCGAACCGTGACTGCGATGGCTGATCGAAACGCCGTGCGACGCGCGCAGCCCGCGGAAATTCCAGCGCTTCATGACGCCGGCAAAGCCCTTACCGATGCTGGTGGCGCAAACATCGACGAATTGGCCGGGCTTGAAATGCGAGGCCTTAATCTCGGCGCCCATTTCCAAAAGCGCGTCGTCCGTCACGCGGAATTCGGCCAGCTTCATCTTGGGTTCGATCTGCGATTTGGCGAAATGCTCCTTCATCGGCTTCGGCACGTTCTTGGGCTTGGCCTTGCCATAGCCGACTTGCACCGCCGCATAACCGTGCTTGTCCTTCGTGCGCTGGCCCGTGACCTGCACATTTTCGAGGTGCAGGACAGTGACCGGCACATGCGCGCCGTCCTCGTCGAACACGCGCGTCATGCCGAGCTTTTTCGTCAGCACCCCGGTCCGTATGGTTTTGGCCTGCGTCATAATCCTGTTTCCTTACACCTTGATCTCGACATCGACGCCGGCCGCCAGGTCGACCTTCGACAGAGCGTCGATGGTTTGCGGCGTCGGCTCGATGATGTCCAGCATGCGGCGATGCGTGCGGATTTCGAACTGCTCGCGCGATTTCTTGTCCACGTGCGGGCCGCGATTAACCGTAAAACGCTCGATACAGGTCGGCAGCGGAATCGGCCCCCTCACCTGCGCGCCGGTGCGCTTGGCGGTCGAGATGATCTCGCTCGATGCCTGATCGAGCGACCGATGATCGTAGCCCTTCAGCCTTATGCGTATCGTTTGCGTGTCCATGTCCGTTCGCTTTCCAATTCCGCTTTCACCTAGATCTGCGTCAGCGTTCCTGCATAAAGTCTGCCTAAAAACTTACGAGCACGTTCCTTGCCTTCGAGCCGTTCGGTTGCCCACCTTTTGGTTTTCTCTATCGAATCCAATTCATAACGCCGTCCCATCGCATCGGCATCCGCCGCACTAAAGCATGCGCTAACTGGGTTACCCTCATCGTTTCTCATCTGTTTTCCTTCCATCTTAATCACGCATCCCGTTTCCGGGATACGGGTATTCAATACCACTATCGCAAAACTAGCCCCCTATCTGAGGAGCCTCTTGTGTTCGACCGCGATACCATTCGCCTTTGCCTCCCGGGCGATGCGAGTGATCTACGCTGGGGTCTACTTGCCCTTCATAATTGGGTACCAACTTTCTTTCGCTATTTCCCTGCCCATTTTTTTCACCCGCTGCCTGCAAAATACCCTCTGTCATTTCCCTCTCCTTAATATGCTTGCCGTTGAAAACCTCCGCACCCCCACCATGGGGGTGCGGGTCACCACGTCACGCTTACTCGATCACCTTGGCGACGACGCCGGCGCCGACGGTGCGGCCGCCTTCGCGGATGGCGAAGCGCAGGCCTTCATCCATGGCGATCGGCGCAATCAAATGCACATCGACCGAGATATTGTCGCCGGGCATCACCATTTCGGTGCCCTCCGGCAAAATCACCTCGCCGGTCACGTCCGTCGTGCGGAAATAGAATTGCGGACGGTAATGGGTGAAGAACGGCGTGTGACGGCCGCCTTCGTCCTTGGTGAGGATGTAGCACTCGGCCTTGAACTTGGTGTGCGGCGTGATCGAGCCGGGCTTGGCCAGCACTTGCCCGCGCTCGACGTCCTCGCGCTTGGTGCCGCGCAGAAGCGCGCCGATATTGTCGCCCGCCTCGCCCTGATCGAGCAATTTGCGGAACATTTCGACGCCGGTCACGACCGTCTTGACGGTCGGCTTGATGCCGACGATTTCGACTTCCTCGTTGACCTTGATGATGCCCTGCTCGACACGGCCCGTCACGACGGTGCCGCGGCCCGAGATCGAGAACACGTCCTCGACCGGCATCAGGAACGGCTTGTCGGTGGCGCGCTTCGGTTGCGGGATGAACTCGTCGATCGCGTCCATCAGTTTCAGGACCGCTTGCTCGCCGAGTTCCGGGTTCTTGTCCTCGAGCGCGCAAAGCGCCGAACCGCGGATGATCGGCGTCTTGTCGCCGGGGAACTGATACTTGTTGAGCAGGTCGCGGATTTCCATTTCCACGAGATCGGCCAGTTCCGGATCGGCCATGTCCATCTTGTTCATGAACACGACGATGGCGGGCACGCCGACTTGCCGGGCGAGCAGGATATGCTCGCGGGTTTGCGGCATCGGGCCGTCGGCGGCGGAGACGACGAGGATCGCGCCGTCCATTTGCGCCGCGCCGGTGATCATGTTTTTCACATAATCGGCGTGGCCGGGGCAATCGACATGCGCGTAGTGGCGCTTCTTGGTTTCATACTCGACATGCGCGGTCGAGATGGTGATGCCGCGCGCCTTTTCTTCCGGCGCTTTGTCGATCTGGTCATAGGCGGTGAAGGTCGCGCCGCCGGTCTTGGCCAGAATCTTGGTGATGGCCGCCGTCAGCGAGGTCTTGCCATGGTCGACGTGACCGATGGTGCCGATGTTGCAGTGCGGCTTGTTGCGTTCGAATTTTGCTTTGGCCATGTTCGTCTCCTGTTGCTCTCTCCGTTAGTTGGTCAAACTTTCGTGTCGTTAAAGTCTTCGTTACCCCGCCATCTTCGTTTTGACTTCCTGCGCAATCGCCGCAGGAACCGGCTCATAGTGATCGAATTCCATCGTGTACATGGCGCGGCCCTGCGTCATTGAACGCAGGGTGTTCACATAACCGAACATATTGGCCAAAGGCACCTGCGCATCGATGGTATGCGCGTTGCCGCGCTGGCCCATGCCCATGATCTGACCGCGGCGGCTGTTGAGGTCGCCGATCACGTCGCCCATGAAATTTTCCGGCGTGACGACTTCCACCTTCATGATCGGTTCCAGCAAAGTCGGTCCCGAGCGTGGCATGCCTTCGCGGAACGCCGCGCGGGCGGCGATTTCGAACGCCAGCGCCGAAGAGTCAACGTCGTGATAAGCGCCGTCCACCAGCGTGGCCTTGAAATCGATGGTCGGGAAGCCGGCCATCACGCCGGTGTCCTTCTGCGCTTCCAAGCCTTTTTCGACGCCGGGAATATATTCCTTCGGCACCGAGCCGCCGACCACCTTGCTCTCGAACACATAGCCGGAGCCGGGCGGCAAGGGCTCGAAATCGATGATGACGCGGGCGAACTGGCCGGAACCGCCGGATTGCTTCTTGTGCGTGTAATCCTCGGTAAATTTGCGCGTGATGGTTTCGCGATACGCCACTTGCGGCGCGCCGACATTGACATCGACCTTATAGCTGCGCTTCAAAATATCGACCTTGATGTCGAGATGCAGTTCGCCCATGCCCTTGATGATGGTCTGGCCGGTTTCGTGATCGACCGCGAGGCGGAATGACGGGTCTTCCTGCACGAGGCGCAGAAGCGCCGTGGTCATCTTGTCCTGGTCGCCCTTGGTCTTGGGCTCGATCGACATTTCGATGACGGGATCGGGGAATTCCATGCGCTCCAGCACGATGGGCTTAGCGGAATCGCACAGCGTGTCGCCGGTGCGCGTGTCTTTCAGCGCCGCCAGCGCGACGATGTCGCCGGCATAGGCTTCCTTGATTTCCTCGCGCGTGTTGGCGTGCATCAACAGCATGCGGCCGATGCGCTCACGCTCGCCGCGCACCGAATTCTGCACATAGCTGCCGGCTTCGAGCTTGCCGGAATAAATGCGCGTAAAGGTCAACGAACCGACGAAAGGATCGGTCATAATCTTGAAGGCCAGCGCCGAGAACGGCGCATCGTCGGTCGGCGGGCGCTCGTCGGGGATGGGTTTGCCTTCCTCGTCCTTAGAATCGACCTTGAAGCCGTGGACATTGCCGATGTCGAGCGGCGAGGGCAGGTAATCGACGACCGCGTCCAGCATCGGCTGCACGCCCTTGTTCTTGAACGACGCGCCGCACAGGACGGGCACGAATTTCATGGCGACGGTGCCCTTGCGGATGCATTTATCCAAAACCTCAAGCGACGGCTCCTTGCCGTCGAGATAGGCGGTGAGGGCGGCGTCGTCCATTTCGACCGCGGTTTCGAGCAATTTGTGGCGCATCTCGTCGGCCTTGGCTTTCAGGTCGGCGGGGATTTCCTCGTCATGGAACTTGGCGCCCAGCGCCTCGTTCTCCCAGATGATCGCCTTCATGCGGCGCAGATCGACCACGCCCTTGTAATCGTTCTCGGCACCGATGGGGAGTTGCAAAACGAGCGTGACGACGCCGAGGCGATCCTTGATCATCGCAACGCAG
>DATKSH010000204.1:0-4535 GCA_035531735.1 Alphaproteobacteria bacterium | reverse complement strand
GTATGGGGTAGATATAATCGCGGGTGTCCTTGGCAACTTTTTCCGCATCCCTGAAGATACTTGAATTTTCGATGGAGGAAGGCAGCACGAATTTGATCGCCCTGCCCAATCCGTCCTCGATGCCCTTCGATATCGAATCGGCCCTAAGTGCGCCCACCGACCAGCCAAGCCGCGCATTGCCGAGAATTCCGTCTAATTTATGCGTTCCGACATAGTCCCAGCTTGCCAGCGTGCCGGTAACAATAGGAGCGGTGGCAAGGGCGGAAAAGGCGGCAAGCCGAAACAAATGGCCGACCGGGCGCGCAGCAATGTTGGCCCTGGTAACCCACCTGTCACAACGTTCCTGGGCAAGCTCAAGTGGAGTGCGCGGGCGCACGAGGGCATTGGCGGCATTTCGGCGCGCCCTATTATCGGCGCGTATAGCCCTCGCTGCATAATACGAACTTGCCGACAGGTTCTTGAAAAGCCAATATGTAATATAGGGGGATGCGAGGGCCAGAAATGGATAGCCGGCCATATGCTTCAATGTGGTCCATGCCCAGCCGGTGGCCGGTAGGGCGCCGCGCTTGATCGTCACAAGGGTTGGCGAATTACTTATTCGCCGACCGACATAGACCCCGGCGCGATTCAATCTTGAAAGAGTTGTTCTAAGGAATGTTCTAATAGGCATTTTTATATCGCTCGTTGTGGCAATGAATATGGGCCGATTATATCGGAAAAAACTGAAACTAATTGCCCAAATTCGACAATTAACCCGGTTATTTATGGTTAATACAGGTTTTCCCAGTCGAGGCGGCGCACATCATTTTGACTTGGTCTTTGATGACAAACAACCATGACGTGCGCGGCTTTCGACAAAACGGACGAATATTTTTCGAAGCCGCTTCGATTTTTCGGCTAAGTCGATGCGAAATGAAAAGTCGATATTTTAAGCCTTCCCTAACCATACCGCCTCCCCAAATCCGGCAGCTTCCTGCCGGAATTGACGAAAAGTAAATACGCTGTTCTTAGAATTGAGCTTTCCTGATACTCTGCACGCATTGATTGAAAACTTTTCAACGCAGGCGCCGGCACATAGTCGCGGCGCGAGGATGATATAGACATGAAACTTTTCGACAAAAGCGACAAGGACGAATTGATTTTAACCTCGACGGTCCTGGTGCAGGAACCCGATTACATCGGCTTTCGCAAAATCAACATGCCGGTGCGGGCGCTGGGCGCCGTCTATGACGGGCTCGATCCTTACGCCGAGCCGCGCGGCGTGATTTTGCTGGTCGCCGACGAGGATTTGCCGCGCGAGGTGTTTGTGGCGCGCGAACGGCGCGAGCAAAACGGCGTGGTCGTTTACCGGCACGATCTCGACCTTGCGCGCTATGTGGCGGAGCGCAACGGCTTCGAGGAGGCGCAGTTGCGGCTCGAAGGCCGGCCGCCATCGCCGGCCGCGCGCGCCTTCCTGCGTGCCTTCCTGGAGGCCCAGAACAACCCGGCCGCCAACATCAAATACCGGATCGAAGTCGCCGGCTGATTATTTGACGTAAGCCAGCCAGTCGGGGTGCGCCGCGCGGCGGCCATGCACCTGGTCGAAATAAAGTTTTTGCAGGCGCTCGGTGACGGGACCGCGCGCGCCGTTGCCGATGGTGCGGCCGTCCACTTCGCGGATCGGGGTCACTTCGGCGCCGGTGCCGGTAAAGAAAACCTCGTCGGCGATATAAACTTCGTCGCGGGTGATGCGTTTTTCGCGCACGGCGATATTTTCTTCGGCGGCAAGCTGCATAATCGTGTCGCGCGTGATGCCTTCGAGCGCCGACGGCGCGTCCGGCTTGTAAAGAACGCCGCCGCGCACGATGAAGATATTTTCCGCGCCGCCTTCCGTCACATAGCCTTCCGGATCGAGCATCAGCGCTTCGTCGGCCCCGGCCTCTTGCGCCTCGCGCAGCGCCAGCATCGAATTGACGTAGTTGCCACAGGTCTTGGCCTTGCACATCATGATGTTGACGTGATGCCGGGTAAAGGACGAGGTGCGCACGCGAATGCCTTTGGTCAATCCTTCGGCGCCAAGATAAGCGCCCCATTGCCACGCCGCGATGGCGACATGGACCTTGAGATTGTCGGCATGCAGCCCCATGCCTTCGGAGCCATAAAAAACCAACGGACGGACGTAGGCGGTTTCGAGTTTGTTTTCGGCAACGGCGGCGCGGCAGGCGTCCGCGACGGCCTTTTTGTCGAACGGCATCGGCATGCCGAGGATATGGGCGGAATTGAAAAAGCGGTCGATATGATCCGCGAGGCGAAAAATCGCGGTGCCCTTGGCGGTTTTATAGGCGCGCAGGCCCTCGAACGCGCCCATGCCGTAATGCAGCGTGTGGGTGAGGACGTGCACGTTGGCCTCGCGCCACGGCACCATCTTGCCGTCGAACCAGATTACGCCGTCGCGGTCGTCGAATGACATTTTTCACCTTTTATGAATAACCGAAAGTCAGCGTAAAGTTTTCGTGAGGCACGGTCAAATATCCACTTCATTCCGCGCGAACTTCGCATTCTCCTGAATAAACTTAAAGCGTAATTCCGGCTTGCGGCCCATCAGGCTTTCGACGAGGGTTTCGGTTTCCTTGATGTCTTTGGGCGATGTTTTAGCGTTGCGCTCGGCGACGACGACGCGGAGCAGGGCGCGGCGGCGCGGGTTCATGGTGGTTTCGCGCAATTGTGCCGGCATCATTTCGCCGAGACCTTTGAAGCGGCTGATCTCGATTTTGCCGCGCGTATTCAGGCCGTTTTTCATCAATTGGTCCTTATGCGCGTCGTCGCGGGCGTAAAGCACGGTGTCGCCCTGGCTGAGGCGATACAAAGGCGGCTGGGCGAGGTAAAGATGGCCGGCGTCGATCAGGCCCGGCATTTCGCGGTAGAAAAACGTCATCAAAAGCGAGGCGATATGCGCGCCGTCGACGTCGGCATCGGTCATGATGATGACGCGCTCATAGCGCAATTTGTCCAGCTTGAAATCGCCGCCGGCGCCGCAACCCAAGGCTTGCGTCAAATCCATCAACTCCTGATTGGCGCGCAGCTTGTCGGTGGTCGCGCTGGCGACGTTGAGGATTTTGCCGCGCAAGGGCAAGATCGCCTGCGTCTCTCTGTTGCGGGCCTGCTTGGCGCTGCCCCCGGCGCTGTCGCCCTCGACGAGGAAAATTTCGGTGCCTTCGGCGGCGTTTTGCGTGCAATCGGCCAGCTTGCCGGGAAGACGAAGTTTCCGCGTCGCCGATTTGCGGGCAAGGTCCTTGGCTTGCGAGGCACGCGTGCGTTCCTCGGCCCGGAAAATCAGGCGGTCGAGCAGGGCCTTGGAACCTGCGGCGTCGGCCACCAGCCAATGATCGAAATGATCCTTGACGGTTTGATCGACGAGGCGCGTCGCCTCGACCGTGGCAAGCTTATCCTTGGTCTGGCCCTGAAATTGCGGGTTGCGGATGAAAAGCGACAGCAAAACGGCGGCGTCGCCGAACGCCTCGTCGCCGGTAATCGCCATGGCGCGGCGGTTGCCGATTAATTCGCCATAGGCGCGCAACCCGCGCAATAAAGCCGAGCGCATGCCGCTTTCATGCGTGCCGCCTTGCGGCGTCGGGATCGTGTTGCAATAGGAATGCGAAAAACCTTCACCATCCTCAGGCCACGCCACCGCCCATTCGACCTTGCCCTGCTTGTCCGGCAATTCGGCCGAGCCGGCAAAGGCTGCCTTGGTCAGGGTGTCGCGATCTTCAAGTTCGGAGGCGAGAAAATCGGCAAGCCCGCCGGGGAAATGCAACACCGCTTCGGGGGACGTTTGGTCGTCGCCTTTGATGAGGGAAGGATCGCAGGACCAGCGAATTTCGACGCCCTGAAACAGATAGGCTTTCGAACGCGCCATGCGGAACAAAGCGGCGGGCCTGAAATGCGCCTTGGCGCCGAAAATCTCGACATCGGGGCGGAAGATGATGGTGGTGCCGCGGCGGTTGACGTTGCCGCCTTTCTTCAATTTGCCCTTGGGCGCGCCGCGAACGTAGCTTTGGGTATATAGCTGCTTGTCGCGCGCGACCTCGACGGTCAATTCCTCGGCCAGCGCGTTGACCACCGAAATGCCGACGCCGTGCAATCCGCCGGCGGTTTCATAGGATTTGTTGGAGAATTTACCGCCCGAATGGAGCGTGGTGAGGATCACTTCGAGCGCCGATTTGCCGGGAAATTTGGGATGGTTATCGACCGGGATGCCGCGTCCGTTGTCGCGCACGGTGACGGTGTTATCGGGCGCAAGTTCCACTTCGATGCGGCTGGCATGGCCGGCGACCGCCTCGTCCATCGCATTGTCCAGCACCTCGGCGACAAGATGATGCATCGCGGTTTCGTCGGTGCCGCCGATATACATGCCGGGCCGGCGGCGCACGGGTTCCAAGCCTTCCAGCACCTCGATGTCGCGGGCGTCGTAGGATTGGCTTTTCTTCTTGGCGGCGGACAGCAAATCCTACGACGCCCGCGACATCGAGGTGCTGGAAGGCTTGGAACCCGTGCGC
>DATKSH010000203.1:0-3770 GCA_035531735.1 Alphaproteobacteria bacterium | reverse complement strand
GAATAGGCGATCACGCGCTTGATGTCGAATTGCGTCATGCCGATGGTGCCGGCGATGAAGCAGGTGAGCGCGCCGATGATGGTGACGACCATCAACGCCGTCGGCGCGTATTCGAACATCGGCGACAGGCGCGCGACCATGAAGACGCCCGCCGTCACCATGGTGGCGGCGTGGATCAGGGCCGAAACGGGAGTCGGGCCTTCCATCGCATCGGGCAGCCATGTGTGCAGGCCCAATTGCGCCGATTTGCCCATAGCACCCACGAACAACAACAGGCACACGGTCGTCATGGCCGGCAAGGAATAGCCGAGGAAGGTGATCGAGGCATGCGCCAGTTGCGGGGCCTTGGCGAACATGTCGGCGAATTTGATCGAGCCGAACAGATGGAAACAGGCGAAAATGCCGAGCGCGAAGCCGAAATCGCCCACCCGGTTGACGATGAAGGCCTTGATGGCGGCGGCGTTGGCGCTGGGTTTTTCGTACCAGAAGCCGATCAGGAGATAGGAGCAAAGGCCGACCCCTTCCCAGCCGAAAAACATCTGCAACAAATTGGCCGAGGTCACCAGCATCAGCATGAAAAAGGTGAAAAGGCTCAGATAAGCCATGAAGCGCGGAATGCCTTTGTCGTGCACCATGTAGCCGATGGAATAGAGATGCACCATCGCCGACACGCCGTTGACGACCAGAAGCATGATGGCGGTCAGCGTGTCGATGCGGATGCCCCAGTTGACCACGAATGTGCCCGACTGAATCCACGCGGCAAGAACATGCTCGCGCACCGCGCCGTGCAGCGCCACATCGTTGAAAATGACGATGGAAAGACCAAGCGCGACCAGCATGCAGGCGCACGTAATGAATTGCGCGAAACGGTCGCCGAGCGCCTTGTTGCCAAAGCCGGCGAGGATCGCACCGACGAGCGGCAGGAAAATAGCGGATATGTCGATGATCGCGGTCATATCAGCCTTTCATTAAATTGATGTCCTCGACCGCGATGTTGCCGCGGTTGCGGAAATAGACGACGAGGATGGCCAAACCAATCGCGGCCTCGGCGGCGGCGACGGTCAGGACGATCATCGAGAAGACTTGTCCGAGAAGATTATGCTGGAACACCGAAAAAGCGACGAAATTGATGTTGACGGCGAGAAGCATCAATTCGATTGACATCAAAATGACGATCACGTTCTTGCGGTTAACGAAGATGCCGAGCACACCGACGGTGAACAAAATCGCCGCGACGACGAGGAAATGGGAAAGGCCGATGGTCATAACGCCCCCTTGCCGCTTTCGACCTTGCGAACCTCGATCACATCGCCGATTTGCCGGTCAAGCTGTCGTTCGGGGCGCTGGCGACGCGCGTCGGGCCGTCGGCGCAAGGTAAGGACGATGGCGCCGATCATGGCGACAAGGAGAATGAGGCCTGAAACCTGAAAGGGATAAAAATACGTCGTGTAAAGCAACCGACCGAGCGCGCGGGTGTTATCGACATTAGCGGCCACCAGCGGGGCAATCGCGCCCGGCGCCATGGTCCAGCCAATAACAATAAACGTCAATTCGGCCAGAATAACCAATCCGACCGCGCCGCCGACCGGCAAATATTTGGCGAAGCCGCGCCGCAATTCCCTGAAATCGATGTCGAGCATCATCACGACAAACAGGAACAACACCGCGACCGCGCCGACATAGACGATGACGAGGATAAAGGCGATGAATTCGGCCCCCATCAAGAGGAACAACCCCGCCGCGTTGAAGAAACAAAGAATGAGGAACAATACCGCGTGCACGGGATTGCGCGCCGCCACCACCATGATTGCGGATGCGATCAGGACGGCCGAGAACAGGTAGAAGACGGTGGTTTGCAACATAAGACGGGCGGGCTTTCTTTATCGGTACGGCGCGTCGGCGGCGAGGTTGGCGGATATTTCGGCTTCCCAGCGGTCGCCGTTGGCGAGGAGCCGCTCCTTGTTATAGAGCAATTCCTCATGCGTTTCGGTCGAATATTCAAAATTGGGGCCTTCGACGATGGCATCGACCGGGCATGCTTCCTCGCACAACCCGCAATAGATGCATTTGGTCATGTCGATGTCGTAACGGGTGGTGCGGCGGCTGCCGTCAGCGCGTTCCTCGGCCTCAATGGTGATGGCCTGCGCGGGGCAGATCGCCTCGCACAATTTGCAGGCGATGCAGCGTTCTTCGCCGTTGGGATAACGCCGCAAGCCATGCTCGCCGCGAAAACGCGGGGACAGCGGGCCTTTTTCGTATGGATAATTCAGCGTCACCTTGGGCCGGAACATATAGCGGAAGGTGAGCCAGAAGCCGCGCGCCAGCTCGAACAGGACGGCGCGCTTCACTTTGTGCACGATGCGCATGATGCCTCCTATTTCGGCAATTGGTTGAACATGACGAGATACCCCGACACCAGAACGACCCACAAAAGCGACAAAGGCAGGAAAACTTTCCAGCCGATGCGCATCAATTGGTCATAGCGGTAACGCGGCAGCGTCGCACGCGCCCACAGGAATACGAACAGGCACGCGGCGATCTTGAGCGCGAACCACAAAGGCCCCCACAACGGCGCCAGCCACGGCCAAGGTGCTGTCCAACCGAACGGCGCCAGCCAGCCACCAAGAAACAGGATCGAGGTCATGGCGCTGAGCAAAATCATGTTGGCATATTCGCCGAGGAAAAAGAGCGCGAAGCTCATCGAGGAATATTCGGTGTTGAAGCCGCCGACCAGTTCCGATTCGCCTTCCGGTAAATCGAACGGATGGCGGTTGGTTTCGGCCAGGGCCGAGATGAAAAACACCACGAACATCGGGAACAGGAACGAAAAGGCAAACCAGCAATGGCGTTGCGCCTCGACCACTTTGCTGAGATTGAGCGAACCGACGCAGAGCAGAACCGTGATGAGAACGAAGCCGATGGACACTTCATAGGAAACCATCTGCGCCGCCGAGCGCAAAGCGCCGAGGAACGAATATTTGGAATTGGAGGCCCAGCCGGCGACGATGATGCCGTAAACGCCAAGAGAAGAAATCGCGAACAGGTAAAGCACGCCAACATTGATGTCGGCCAGCACTTCGCCAGCCCCGAACGGGATCACCGCCCACGCGGAAAGCGCGAGGAAAAAAGTCAGCATCGGCGCGCCGAGAAACAGCGGTATGTCGGCGCCTTCGGGGATGACGGTTTCCTTGCCGAGCAGTTTGATGCCGTCGGCGATGGGCTGCAGCAGGCCGAGCGGGCCGACGACATTGGGTCCGCGCCGCATTTGCATTGCCGCCATCACCTTGCGCTCCGCATAGGTGAGATAGGCGACGGCGACCAACAGCCCAATCACCACGCCGACGATCTTGGCGAGGAGGACGACGGCGGGAAGGCCGATCGAGGTCCAGAAATCGGTCATTCCGCTGCCTCCGGACACCTAATCAAGCCGTCTTTCTGCATGCGTACAACGACCTTCTTCGCCAAAGCATGCCAGATTTCTTCTGGGCTAGAATCGACGCCAGTATTCAAATTAACCTGTGCGCGCCAAATTTTATTATTCTGCATGTCCTTGATGATGAAATCGTATTTGAATCCAAGAGACTTAACATAGACGCCTGCAGGTGTGTACTCATTGAGGCTGCTCAACTCGTTAATTTCCAAAATGTGATCCGGTCCGAACTCATGCACCGATTTAGCTAGAAGCAATTGTAGAGCCTGACGATGCTCCTCGTCGGAGAAAAAATTACCTTCTATCGAGCCGTATTGGCTTGTGATCGAGCAGAAGTCCA
>DATKSH010000202.1:0-2308 GCA_035531735.1 Alphaproteobacteria bacterium | reverse complement strand
CATGAGCGCGCGGATGATTTCGGCGATGGTGTTGGCCGAGTTGTCGGTGACGGAGGTTTGATCGACCAGCGGCATGTCGTATTCGACCGGCGCCTCGACCGAATAGACCGCGCGCGACGAGCGATCGATTTCCTGGATGATTCCGTAAAGCGTGGTCGATTTACCGGAGCCGGTCGGCCCCGACACCACGATCAAGCCGCCGTCCTTGGTGTGGCCATTAATGGTCTTGCGCAGGCGTTCGGCCACCTGCGGGGCGTGCAGGAACAATTCGTCGAAGCTGCGCAGGTTTTCGCGGTCGAGCAGGCGTAGCGTAAGCTTTTCGCCGGAAGGTGCCACCGGCAAGGCCGCGCAGCGCACGTCAATCATGCGGCCCTGCCATTCGAAGGCAAGGCGGCCGTCCTGCGGATGCTGGCGGTCGGCGGCGTCCATCTTGGCGTCGGTCTTGATGCGGGTGACGATCGGCGCCATCACCCGGTGCGGGACCAAATGCCTGTACACCAGATCGCCATCGACCCGGTAGCGGATCCAGCAGCGCGCGTCATCTTCCTGCAGGGAAAGATGAATATCCGAGGTACGGCTTTGCAACGCTTCCGAAAGAATATCGCTGACCGCCTGCTCGACCAGCGTGGCGTCGTCGGGATCCCGCGTCAGGGCTGCCAGAATGCGCATCAGGCGCTCGCCGGCGACCTCGCTTTGCTCGCGCATCAGGCGGGTCAGTTCGGCGCGGTCCCACGGCTCGACCTCGACGCCAAGAACCTCGTGGTTCGCGCGCTCGAGCGCGCCCGTGATGCGCACCAGATCGGCATCGTCGATGCGGTCGCCGACGGCGATGCGCAAGGTTCCGTCGCGCAATTCGAGCAGGCACACGCCCATGGCGGCCTGATTGGCGGCCGACACATAAAGCCGCAGCGATTGCATGGTCAGGTCTTCCTTGGCGCTGCCGCGCATCTTGGCGCGGTCGCGGGTTTCCGACATGAAGCCGTTGCGGCGCAGGATTTCCTCGATCGACAGGTAACGCCCGGTCGCGCGGCGCATCGCCTGCTCGGCCAGCGCCAACTCGTAATGGCGCGGCCGGATTTTCAGCGGCACGCCGGGAGCCTTGACCTGATCGGGCGGCAACGCCTCGTTCATGGCGACGTCCCCACGGCCGCTTTCGAGGGCGCGGACGGCGCGCCGTTCAAGGGCGTGCTGGACGGCGGCACGCCAAGGGAGCCGGTGGTATAAGACGATTGCCGGGTTTCCTTTTTATCCACGGCCGCCTGCGCCGACACCGCCTTGGCGATCAGCTCGGGCGCCGCGCCGAGGTCGAGGGTTTTCTTCTGCTTGCCGTCGATCAGGACATCGGCCGTGCGCGCATGGACGGCAACCACCTTGATGGAACCGTCGCCGAGAGAAATGTCGTCGCCGGCCGCCGCCACCTTGGTGTTGCCGTCCGGCAGCGCCAGCACCGCGCGGTTGCCGATGGTGCCGATCAGGCGCAGCACCATCGAACCGCCCGTTTTGGCGGCCGGCTGGGCCGGCAATTCGCCGGCGCTGACGGGTGGAATCTTGCCGACCGCCGCTTTTTCGAGATCGGCAATGCTCGGCGGCGCGGCGGAAGCGGACCCCTTGCCGGCACCGGTCGCCGCCGATGCGGCTGCCATCGCGCCGCCGGCCGTCGAGCCGCGCAAGGGAATGACCGCGAAACCGAGGCGGCCGCTATGGCGAATGATCAAGTCGGTCGAGATCTGGCCCGCTTCGCTCGGCGTCCACGCCAGGGTCACCGGGCAGGATTCGCCCGGCTTCAATTCCATATCGACCGCGCAGCCCTGATCGAGCCGCTTCAGGCCGTTATCCGCCTCGATCACGTCGATCGAATAAAGCGTGATGGCGTCGGGGCTGTCGTTGACCATGAGGGCCGAGCGCACGGCGGTGGCGCCGACCACGACCTTGCCGAAATCGACCGGCGGCGATTCCTTGGAACTCAGGGTCAGGCCGGTGTCCTTTTTCTTTTCGGCCGTGCCGGAAGTTTTGCCCGACAGGCGCGCGCGCGCCAAGCGCCCGGCGCCGTCATGGGTGACCAACACTTCCGCGCCCCAGGCACCGGGGCTGATCGGCGTGACCGACACCTCGATGTCGCAGCGGTTACCGGGCGTGATGGTGGCCTGCTTGGTGCAATCGTCGTTGGTGATGGCGGCCTGCACGTTGCCGTCGTTATTGACCACAACTTTTTCGATTTTCAAGGCGTTGCTCGAACGATTGACGAAAAACAGGGTCACGCGCCGCGTCACGTTGAGAATGGTTTCGCCGACATCGATGTCGCGCTTGG
>DATKSH010000201.1:0-4636 GCA_035531735.1 Alphaproteobacteria bacterium | reverse complement strand
GGACGCCCGGGCACGAGGTTCTTCTTCCGAAGTTTTGGACATTTGACTGACGGTTGCGGCGGGCCTTGTGCGCGCCTATTTATAGCCTATGGTTTTTCCCGTTTCAGCCGACGTCGCGAGGCCGGATTTTCGTCCCGAAGCGGGCCGGAAATTCGCCCTCACATCCGATTTCAAGCCGGCCGGCGATCAGCCGCAGGCGATTGACGCGCTTTGCGCCGGTTTGCAGAAAGGCGAGCGCGATCAGGTTTTGCTGGGCGTCACCGGTTCCGGCAAGACTTTCACCATGGCGCAGGTGATCGCGGCGCTTCAGCGCCCGACCCTGATCCTCGCACCCAACAAGACGCTCGCCGCCCAGCTTTACGGCGAGATGAAATCGTTTTTCCCCGATAACGCGGTCGAATATTTCGTCAGCTATTACGATTATTACCAGCCCGAAGCTTACGTTCCCAAAACCGACACCTATATCGAAAAAGACGCGATGATTAACGAGCAGATCGACCGCATGCGCCATTCGGCCACGCGCGCGCTGCTCGAACGCGACGATGCGATCATCGTCGCCTCGGTTTCCTGCATCTATGGCATCGGCTCGGTCGAGACGTACAGCGAAATGACGATGACGCTGGCCAAGGGCCAGGCGATCCCACGCCAGGAATTGCTGGCGAAGCTGGTCTCGCTTCAATACAAGCGCAACGACATTGCTTTCGGCCGCGGCGATTTTCGCGTGCGCGGCGACACCATCGAATTGTTTCCCGCGCATTTGGAGGATATGGCTTGGCGTTTCATCCTGTTCGGCGACGAGATCGAGCAGATCGTGGAAATGGATCCCTTGACGGGCGAGAAGGGCGCCGTGCTGGACGCCGTCAAAATATACGCCAACAGCCATTATGTAATGCCGCAACCGACGCTGGCCCGCGCGGTCGAGAAGATCAAAGTGGATTTGAAAGCGCGGCTTGAGGAATTGCTCGCGGAAGGAAAATTATTGGAAGAACAACGCTTGCGCGAACGCACGACTTTCGACCTTGAGATGATCGCGGCAACCGGATCATGCTCCGGCATCGAGAATTATTCGCGCTATCTCACCGGCCGCGCGCCGGGCGAACCGCCGCCGACACTTTTCGAATACCTGCCCGCCAATTGCCTGCATTTCGTCGATGAAAGCCACGTCATGATCCCGCAATTGCAGGGCATGTATAAGGGCGATTTCGCGCGCAAATCGACGCTGGCCCAATTCGGATTTCGTTTGCCGTCCTGCGTCGATAACCGTCCGCTCAAATTCGAGGAATGGGAACGCATGCGGCCACCGACCGTGTTCGTTTCCGCCACGCCCGGCCCGTGGGAACTGGATCGCACCAAGGGCGTGTTCACGGAACAAGTCGTGCGGCCGACCGGTCTCATGGATCCGCCGGTCATCATTCGCCCGACCGAAAAGCAGGTGGATGATTTGCTTTATGAAGTGCGCGAGACGGTCAAGAAGGGCCAGCGTGTTCTGGTCACGACCCTGACCAAGAAAATGGCGGAAGCTTTGACGGAATATATGAGCGAGGCCGGCGTCAAGGTGCGCTACATCCATTCGGATGTGGAGACTTTGGAACGCATCGAGATTATCCGCGATTTGCGGCTTGGCGTTTATGACGTTCTGGTCGGCATCAATTTGTTGCGCGAAGGGCTCGATATTCCCGAATGCGGCCTTGTCGCCATTCTCGACGCCGACAAGGAAGGCTATTTGCGCTCGCGCACCTCCTTGATCCAGACGATAGGCCGCGCCGCGCGCAATGTGGATGGCAAAGCGATCCTTTACGCCGATCGGATTACCGGCAGCATGAAGGCGGCCATCGATGAAACGTCGCGCCGGCGTGAGAAGCAGCAAATCTACAACGCCGCCCACGGCATCACGCCCGAAAGCATCAAGAAATCGATCGGCGATATTTTATCTTCCGTCTATGAGCGTGATCATTTGACGGTGCAGGCGGGGCTGGCCGAGGAACTGTCGCTGTCGGGCAAGGATTTGCCGGGGCATATCCGCGATCTCGATAAGCGGATGAGGAAGGCCGCCGGCGATCTTGAATTCGAAGAAGCGGCGCGTTTGCGCGACGAAGTCAGGCGTTTGGAATCGCTTGAACTGGAGATAAATACGGGCTTAGATTCAAAGGGTTCGCGGCCGGGGCTAAGGCGTGGTAAGAGAGGAAAATCGTAACAACAAGGGCGTCATCCCCGCGAATGCGGGGATCCATTTTGAAGAAGAAAGATGGATGCCCGCCGGAGCCTGCCCCGGACTTCGATCCGGGGCGGGCATGACACTAATGGAAATGCATGACCTTCCGCCCCGTCACTATTCTCGAACCTTCCGCCGCGCCGGTGCCTTTGGTGGTGGACAGCCCGCATAGCGGGCGGATTTACCCGGCCGATTTCGATTTTGCCTGTCCCTTGCCGTTGCTGAAGCAGACGGAGGATTCCTTCGTCGATGAATTGGTCGCCGGCGCGGCGCAAGCCGGTGCGACCGTGGTGTTGGCCGAATTCGCGCGCAGCTATATCGATGCCAACCGCGCGGAGGACGACATCGACCCCGCGCTTTTGGCCGCGCCGTGGCCGGTGCCGCTTGCGCCGACCGAACGCACGTTGCTGGGCCTCGGCCTCGTGCGGCGCTTGTGCAAAAGCGGTGTGCCGGTTTACGGCAAACCATTGCCGCCGGCCGAAATCGAAAAGCGCCTCGAAAATTGCTATCGGCCCTATCACGCGTCGCTTGAAAAGGCGATCACGCGGCGCGTGGCGGATTTCGGCGAATGCGCGCTGATCGATTGCCATTCAATGCCGTCGCAAAGCGGCGAGGGGCCGCTCGCGCGGCGTCCCGATTTTGTCCTCGGCGACCGCGACGGCAGTTCTTGCGATCCGTCCCTTACCCGCCGCGTACGCGACATCCTGCAGGAAATGGGCTATGGCGTGGCGCTCAACGATCCTTACAAGGGCGTCGAAATCGTGCGTCGCCATGGCAAGCCGCAGGAAGGCCGGCAGGCGCTGCAACTGGAAATCAACCGCCGTCTTTACATGAACGAGCAGACGCTCGAAAAACATGCCGGCTTCGGCAAGCTGCGCGAGGATTTGACCAATTTTTTCGCCGCGCTGGCCGAAACGCTGCGGAGCCAAATCCCCGATCGCGCGGCGGCGGCGGAGTAGGCTATTGCGTATTCCCGTTCGGCGTGTCTTGCATCGGCACGGTGGGATGCGAAAGATCCCCCAACAACTGACGCAGAACGCCCGGTTTGCTGCCATAGCTCGGCGTTTGGCCGGGCGCGGGCGTGATGTCCTCGGCCAATTTGGGATTGAGCGGGGTGATGGCGGTCACCACGCCCTTGTCGTCGAATTTGATCTCGATGCCCTTTTGCTTGACTACCGTCGGGTCGAGGAACGAATATTGCTTGGTCTGGCGGCCGACATAGTACCAAACATTGTTGTCGAAGGTGGCGACCTCGGTCGGCGTGCCGAGATCGTTGTTGACGTCCTCGCGGGTCGAAACGCCGACCTTGACCAGCGCCAGCTTGTCGGGATCGATGATGTCGCCGCGATTGGCGATGGTCGGTTCGCAGCCGGCAAGGGCCGCGAGCGCGCACAGGGCAAGAAAAAAGGGCAGGGCGTTTGTTTTCATGTTGCCGCAGGATAAACTCTCAGGCATTTCTATTGCAAGGTTTGCCATTTGGCGTCATGGCCGTCCCCGGGCTTGACCCGGGGATCGGGCCCGGCCATCCACGTTGTAAAAAAGGCGTGGATGCCCGGCACAAGGCCGGGCATGACGCTATAAATTAGGTTTGGTGCAGGCGGAACATGCCCTTGCTTCAGCGTCTTCAGGAGATTTTCGCGCCGTCGCCGCCCGACCCGGCCATGGCGGCGCTTTACCAAGCGTGCGTCGCGCAGGCGCGGCAGGCGAAATTCTACCGCGCTTTCGGCGTGCCGGATACGCTCGACGGGCGCTATGACCTTTTGGTGTTGCATGCCTATCTCGTCATGCGGCGGCTTGGCGGCGATGCGGAGCGCAAGCAGCAATTGTTCGACCTCATGTTCACCGATGTGGATCGTAACCTGCGCGAAATGGGTGTCGGCGACATGGGCATCGGCAAGCGCATGAAGCGCATGATTTCGGCTTTTTATGGGCGCGGGCAGGCTTATGAAAGAGCGCTGGCCGATGGCGGCGATGCCGGCTTGCAGGACGTTCTGGCGCGCAATATCTATGGCAAGCCGATGCCGTGCGATGACGCCGTGCGGCTGGCCGCCTATGTGCGCGCCGCCGTGGCGCGGCTTGATGAACAACCGCTGGCCGACGTTACCGCCGGCCATATCGAATTTCCTGCGCCGCAAGCCTGATTTCGAGTAAGGCCAATGCATGAAATGAACCAACCCGAATTTTCGCGCCCGCTGGCGGTCGATAAAATCCCGGCCGGCGGCGTGGACCAGGAGATTGAGGCCAGCGAGGCCGAACGCAAGGCGCTGGCCGCGCGTTTCGGGCTTTTGGGCTTGCCCCGCTTTGCAGCGCGGCTGGGGGTTAGGCCGATCCGCGCCGGCCTCGCCTTCGCCGTCACGGGCCGCGTCGTGGCCGATGCCGTGCAGCAATGTGTGGTGACGCTAGAGCCCGTGCCGGCGCGCCTCG
>DATKSH010000200.1:0-3959 GCA_035531735.1 Alphaproteobacteria bacterium | reverse complement strand
CGTTAAGCAAGGCATAGGATTCAGAAACATTTTAGATCGAGTGCAAAACGCAGCCGATCCCACAGAATTTGAACGCATGCAACGGCGCGTGGGCGAAGTAGAAAAAGCCAATGTCACTCTTGGCAGGCAGAATGCCGATCTTCATAGAGAAAATACCCAGTTAAGAGCGTTGAACGATAAGTGTTCGATTCTTCGGGCCTTTTCTCGCGCGGCGCAAGCGGCCAGACGCGAAATTTCAGGAATCGGGAGGCGAATAAAAGAGGGGGGGGGGCGAGGAGTTTATCAAGGATCACTGGTTTAAAGTGGTTGCTCCGCTTGCTCCGACGGTAGCTTGGGTCAGTAGTATTTCTACAGTTTCCGGGGCATCCGCCATTTTTGCGGCAGAGTGTGTAGTCGGTTTCATCGTGGCCGCCGTTATAGCCGACGATAATGGGGGTACGGTTGAGGAAAGAGCTATAAGGAATGCCGTGGGGCGTGGAGTTGGCGCTTTGTTATTCGGCGCTGCCGCGTTAGGAGCAATCATTTATGACAATCACAACATAAGTACGCAAAAAGCCGCACAAAGTATGTACGCAGCCGGTGATTTGGGGCCGCGGACTTTTCGTGAAAATTACAACATCACACCACAAACATATGTTTTTACGTTTGTTGGGAAAAAATATCACTGGAATCCCTTAGGTCTGATCACTCAAGGAAATAGCCCTGCATTGAAAAGTAATTTAGTGGATTGTACAATGTATTGGGGAGCTTATGCGGATGTAGACAGGAGATTGGCGGCAACCACGAAACCGCTTAAGCCGGATTTTAGATCAAAACCGGATTATACATTCGGCGCATGCCAAGGATTGGTAAATCTTATCTATGGCAGCTAACCCCGACCTTGGAGAAACCCATGGCTAAAAGTATCTTCGACACGCTTCGCCAAGCCGGTAATACTGCAAGGGAAGCAGAGCCTACGGTTGTCGAGCGTCTTTTCGGCGCGAATGCCGAAGGTGTTTGCGAACCGAAACCTGACGACCTGTTTCAGGCCAACCCAGAATGGCAACCGAAGAACGCCACCCGCCGCGTCGAGGTTATGGTCACCGGCCATCTTGGGCGTGTTGGGGTTGTCCGCGATACCGTTTCCGATCTTCAAGATCAGTTATTCGGCAAAGTCATTGGAAGCGGGCAATTAGAACTTCGCGTCACGGCTTTCCTTGACGGTTGCCGCCATAGCACGCCGTGGAGCAATTCGCCAATTGACGTTGGTTCAAGCACGACGCGTTGGCATTGCTTTCAGGATCGAACCCGCTATGCTGAAGCTTTGGAGCATAGCAGCAACGAAGACCCGATTGACGCGATTATCATGTATGGAAACCGCTTCGATGACGACCTTCAACAAGCTTTGCGGCTTGCCGACAGGCTGAGAGAACGGGGAACCCGAATTTACGCTTTCCATGTTGGCAACGATGAAGGAAGCAGAAACGCATATGAGCAATTGGCAGAGCGCACCGGCGGTATCTCTCTGCAATTAACCGACGAGCGAGCCTTCGCCCAAGTCATGCCGATAATCACGGATTATCTGTTCCGAAAAGAAGAAGCATTGCTTGCCTTGCCAGCGCCGAAAGACCCGAACGTAAAGGCGCTTGTGGACAGATTGAAAACACCACCGGCGAGGAACGATAAGGTGTAGTTGTTTTTCTTCTGGCTATTAAAGTCCACTATCATCTATGATCTGTTTCAATTCCTTTTTCTTATGCAAAAAGGACACGGGGTACGGTTTGGGGTATTGGTATTTTCGAGTTGTGGATAGATTTTTCGGATTCAATCCGCTATCGAAATAGTCTTTATCCCTCCTGGGCACCAAACGATCCGGCATGAATTGCCCATGGACTCGGGATCGATCCCGACGATCCCCTACGGCTCCACAATAAACAAAGACTCTTCAGGGGCTTAGCGACTCCGTGGGCAGCTCCGGATATGGCATGGCGGTTGCTTGATAGATGGGCAAGCCGGGAGGCGCATTGCCGCGCCGTTGCCGGCATTGCGGAAGGAACCATCATGCCGAAACCAGCACCGTCTTTTACCGAATCGATTATGCGCAACTGGAAGCGCCCGCCCGTCATCGGCGCGGGCTTTACCGCTCTTTTGGTTTTGAGCCCCATCGTCCTCGGCGGCCATCTGTCGCTGATGTTCTTCAGCCTCGGCGGCCTCATCATCGTGGTGGGCGGCGTGGTCACCGTCGCCTTCATGAGCTTCGCGGCGGCCGACGTTCATAAGGCGCTCGACGCCATTTTCCGCCTGTTCCGCGAACCGGAACAGCCGGCCGACGATCTCGGCAAGGACGTGACGGCCATCATCTATTGCGCGCGCCTCCTGATGGACAAGGGCATGCGCAATTTGGAGGCCACGCTCGGCAAGATCGGCATCCGCGATCCGTTCGTCAAATACGGGCTCAACATGGTGGTGAGCCAATACGATCCCGACGACGTGCGCGCGATGATGGAAACCGCCGCCGAGGCCTGCCATGAACGCGACAGCGTGCCGGTCGATATTTTGCAGGCGATGACCAGCCACGCGCCGGCTTTCGGCATGGTCGGCACATTGGTCGGCATGGTGGCGATGCTGTGCCGGCTGACCGGCGATGTTTCCGGCCTTGGGCCGAGCCTCGCGGTCGCCTTCCTTTCGACGCTTTACGGCGTTTTGTCGGCGCGCATGGTTTATATGCCGGCGGCCGCGCGGTTGCGGCAGGAGGTCGAGCGCCGGCGCTTTCGCAATCATCTGATCACCGAAGGCATGGTGATGCTGGTGGCCAAGAAAACGCCGATGTATGTGCAAGACAGGCTCAACAGCTTTTTGCGCCCGGAAGCCTATGATTATGTGGACATCATGGAAAGCGCGCCGGCGCCGGCGGCAGGCGCGGCGGCGCGGGCGGCGGCATGACCTATCGCCCATCGCAACGCAAAGAGCCGGCCAGCCACGCCGACGACTGGCTGATGACCTATGCCGACATGATCACGCTGCTTCTGTGCTTTTTCGCGATTTTCGTGATGATGTCGGTCGCCAGGAAAGAACCGCAACCGCAGGCGGTTTTGCAAACGCATGCGCATGTCACGGTACCGGTAACGGCGCTGCATGCGCCGCCGCCGAAAGAAGCTTCGGCCAAGGTGCCGCATATTCTCGAAGGCGATTTGCCATTTTACGATATCGAGCGCGCCGGCGCGCAAGCCGGCCATCCGGCAAAGCCTCCTGCGCCGCAAATTCAGGTGCCGCCGGCGCATGTGGTGGTGCCGATGCCGGTCGTCATGTTGCCGCCGAAACCGGCGCCGGTGCCGGCGCCGACAAAAGCGCAAGGCGACCGCATCGTTTCCCTGCAAATGAGCAGCGCGGCGTTTTTCGCCAGCGCTTCGGCTGAATTGAGCGCGCGCGGCAAGGTGATTTTGCAGAAGGAAGCGGCACGGCTCAAGACGGCGCGCTACAAAAATTATAATATCGTGGTCGAAGGCTATACCGACGATCAGCCGATCCACACCGCCGCGTTTCCGTCCAATTGGGAATTGTCGGCGGCGCGCGCGGCGTCCGTGGTGCGCTTTCTTATTACGCAAGGTTTGCCGGCTGACCGCCTGCGTGCGGCGGGTTATGGCGACACCCATCCCATCGCGCCCAACCGCGATGCGCATGGCCGCCCGATTCCCGCCAATCAGGCAAAGAACCGGCGGGTGGTGATACGGCTGGAGAGGATTGAGAAAGGAAATTCGATTATTCACCGCACATTTAATTAGGCGTCATGCCCGCGCTTGGCGCGGGCATCCACGTTTTTTTGAAACAAAGACGTGGATGGCCGGGACAAGCCCGGCCATGACGAAACTTCATTAGTCAGTCTTTTCGAGCCATTCCCCATACAGCTCCTGCGCCCGTTTCTCGAACGCCTCGGCCATGCGCGAGAGGGCTTTGTCGAAAAAGGGCTCCATCGCCGCGCT
>DATKSH010000199.1:0-11082 GCA_035531735.1 Alphaproteobacteria bacterium | reverse complement strand
GAAACTGCGGCAAATAAAGCCCGGAACGCTCGGCGCCGCCGCGCGCATTCCCGGCATGACGCCGGCGGCGCTGATCGCGCTTTTGCGCTTCGTCAAGCGCGCAGCCTGATGAGCGATTTCGAACAAGAGCGCGAGGAATTTTTTCGCCATTTCCCGGTTTCACATGAAACCCGCGCGAAACTCGATCGCTATGCCGAGTTGCTCCGTGAATGGAACGCAAAATTCAATCTCGTTTCGGAAAATTCTTTCTTGCATCTGTGGCGGCGGCATTTTCTCGACAGCGCGCAGCTTCTAAAATTTTTTCCCAAAGAAAAAATTATTGCCGCCGATCTCGGCAGCGGCGCCGGATTTCCCGGAATCGTTTTGAGCATCCTCGGCGTCGGAAAAATCCATTTGGTCGAGAGCATCGGCAAGAAGGCAAATTTTTTGCTCGCGGTAATTGAAGATTTAAAACTCGACGCGCAAGTCGAGCATAAGCGAATCGAGGATTGCCGATTGAAAGCCGACATCGTCACTGCGCGGGCGCTGAAGCCGTTGCCGGAACTTTTGGCGCTGGCCAAGCCATTGATGAAAAAGGACAGTTTTTGCATTTTGCTCAAGGGCCAACATCTGGATGATGAATTGACAGAATCTACCAAATATTGGAGATTCGAATCCAAAACGTTCCCGTCACTCAGCGATTCTTCCGGCCGCGTTTTGATTATCAGGAAGCTCGACCGTCAGGCGAAATCCCATGCCGCCATCCGACACCGCCGATAAAAATCACCACGCGCCGTGCCGCGTGATCGCGGTGGTCAATCAGAAAGGCGGCGTCGGCAAGACCACCACGACCGTCAACCTGGCGACCGCCATGGCCGCGGTCGGGCGGCGGGTGTTGGTGGTCGATGCCGATCCGCAGGGCAACGCCTCGACCGGCTTCGGCATTCCGCGCGGCGAGCGCACCACCGGCGCCTATGAATTGATGTTCGACGGCTTGGCGGTCGAGGATGTCGCGCGCCCGACCGTGATCCCGAATTTGTCGGTCATCACCTCCTCGGCCGACCTGGCCGGCGCGGAGATTCAGTTGGTCAACGCCGAGCGCCGCGAATTCCGTATGCAGGAAGCCTTCGCGCGCAGCTCGAAAAATTACGATTTTATCCTGATCGATTGCCCGCCCTCGCTCAATCTCATCACTTTGAACGCGCTGGTCGCCGCCGACGCGCTTTTGGTGCCGTTGCAGGTCGAGTTCTACGCGCTTGAGGGCATCAGCAGCCTGATCCAGACCGTCGAGGCGGTGAAGGCGCGCTTCAATCCGCATCTCGACATTCAGGGCGTGGTGCTGACCATGTTCGACAAGCGCAATTCGCTGTCCGATGCCGTCGCGCGCGACGTGCGCGAATTTTTCGGCGCGCGGGTTTACGAGACCGTGATCCCGCGCAACGTGCGCGTTTCCGAAGCGCCGTCGCACGGCAAGCCGGTTTTGCTTTACGATCTCAAATGCCCCGGATCGCGCGCCTATATGCATTTGGCGAGCGAGGTTATGAAGCGGGAGGCGGATGGCGGCATACAACCTTCGGAGGCTGGCATTCAGGGAACCGGAGGGGATAACAAAACGAGGAAGACGGCATGAAAGGGCATTCAGGGAAACCGCTTTTAACCCCGAATGCCGAAAGCCTGGCTTAATTTAGAATCATTCTAAACATGAAAGAGGACCGATGAGCAACACCGCCAAAGCCGCCGCCAAGCCCGCACCCTTGGGCCGCGGATTGTCCGCCCTGTTCGGCGATGCCGACAGTTCCTATCAGCCGAAACCCGCGGCCGATAACAGGAAAGGCGCGCCGGCGCACCTGCCGGTCGAGTTTTTGTCGCCGGGCGCGTTCCAGCCGCGCCGGTATTTCGACGAGGAGTCTTTGAAAGGCCTTGCCGAGTCGATCAAGGAGCGCGGGATCCTGGAACCGCTCCTGGTGCGGCCCCTGCCCGGCGGGAAAGATCAATACGAGATTATCGCCGGCGAACGGCGCTGGCGCGCGGCGCAGATCGCGGGCCTCCACGAAGTGCCGGTCTTGGTGCGCGAATTGTCCGACCGCGAGGCGCTCGAGTTCGGCCTGATCGAGAATATCCAGCGGCAGGATTTATCGCCCTTGGAAGAAGGCGAAGGCTATCGCCGCTTGCTCGACGAATTCGGCCATTCGCAAAGCGACCTTGGCCGCATCGTCGGCAAGAGCAGGAGCCATATCGCCAACACCATGCGGCTTTTGACGTTGCCGGAAGGCGTGCGGCGCCTGATCGAGCAAGGCCTTCTCTCGGCCGGGCATGCGCGGGCGCTGGTCATCATCAAGGACCCGCTGCCTCTGGCCGAGGAGATCGTCAGGAAAGGCATGAATGTGCGGCAGGCCGAAGCCTTGGCCAAGCGCATGGCGGAAAATCCCGAGGTGCATGTGCGCCGTGCGCCGGTCGCCGATTCCAACGTGGCGATGCTGGAAAAGGAACTCGCGCGCCTGATCGGCCTTAAGGTGAGTATCGCCGCGCGCGGCAAGGCGGGATCGGTGACGATCCATTACCAGAGCCTTGAGCAGTTGGATGAGATTTTAAAGAGGTTGAGGGGGTAGATCGTCCGCTTGAGGGCCGTTTTGGCGTCATTCACCGCGCCGCGCCTTGCACGAAAGCGGCCGGCGTGACGATGGGAATTTCCCGGAACGGGTTGGACGTCAACAAGTCGGCATCGCCGGAGACGATCAGGTCGGCCCGGCCATTGACGGCCAATTCCAGAAACTTGTCGTCATGTGGATCGCGGAACGCGGCGATGCGTTCGACAAAGGGGACATGACGGGCGCTTTCGGTTTCCCAACCGCCGCCCGCCGCCTCTTAATTATCGAAACCCGGCGCTTCGAGTTGCACACCCCAGACTATCCTGTGCGGCGGAATTGGTTGCGACCGAAGCTGAACGAACAGGACACGGCAAACTTTGGTGACGCCTTGGTCCTGTACCAGACGGCCGCGTACAGAAAGGAAGACACTGAGCTACGTATGGGCGAATTGAAAAAGCTGTCATCAGCCGATCGCCGGGGGATCATTCGCTATTTGCTCCGCGACTTCCCCTTCAATCCGAGGAAAGCCGGTCCGATCCCATTTCGCAAGTTGCAGAAGAATTTACTATTATTCTTGCCCACGATATTTTTATTATCAGAAAAAGCAAAGGTACAAAACTTGACATAATAATAAAATGGTGGAGTGATCCAGAACACAGCGATGTTGGGGGTATTGAATTCTTAGACACGTATGATATTATTAGGGGGTATGCCCGTAGAACCGGATTTAACGGGCGTTCGGTTACTGGCTGCATACGGTCATTTGCAAAAGATCGATTTGTCGGACCCAACGCTTCCCGAACCTGATCGCCTCCGCTTGGCTGCACGATTGGCGCAGACGTACGAGCGCCTTCGAAAGCGCCCTGAGGGCGAAAAGCTAGGCAGCACTCCTCAGCTCCGGCAGGCCTACCGCATGTTAAAGGCCAGCCAGCGGCAGCGAGCTAAGCCCGAACCCTAGTCCCTGTATTTTGTGGGGACAGTCTCTGGACATTTTTTAGGGACGCGCCCACGTCTGAGAAAGCGATGCGATAGGTCGCAGCCGCCTGACTTCGGATGAGGTCGGCATGATCACGCGCCAAATAATCCCCTCCGTTTCCTAGGATTCCCTATCCCCGTTCTGTATCAGCCAGCTCCGCCGCTCGACTTCGATCATTTCGGCCTACTGATTTTCTATCGGGTTGCCATACTCCCAGGGATACAGGCCATCCCCGGCCCGCTCCGCCAGATAACCGGGTTCGTCAAATCGATATTTGCTTCAAGCGCTGCGTTTGTCCGGCGCGGCCGCAATTCCCAGCACCGCTTGCGCGCAGAGGGATTGATCGGGCGCGCCGGTGCGTTTGAGGGCGGCTTCGGTCTCAAAGAGTTTCGCTAACGCGTTTTCGATCCGTACTTGCGGCCAGCGGCGCAATTGCGCGGCCAGCGCATCCTTATATTTCCAGAACACCGGCGGTTGCAGTTTGGCGACCGCTTCCGATGCCGAGGCGCCGGCATCCATATAGCCCTTCGCCAGCGATAGTTTCATCACATGCCGTTGCAACGCGCGGGCGATGGCGACCGGCGCGGTTTGCTCGCCGAGCAAACGGTCGAGCAGCAGCATCGCCCGCTTGCCCTCGCCGCCGCCGGCCGCATAAACGAGGTCGTCGATCTCGGCCGCGCCGCCGTCGCCGATGGCGGCGCGGGCGTCGGCGAGGGTGATGGCGCGGGCGGCCCCGGCATAAAGCACCAGCTTCCCCAGCTCGCTGCGCATGGCGAGGCGATCCGGCGGCAGCGTGTCGGCGAGGAACAGGATGACGTCGCGCGGCGCCGTGAGGCCGGCTTGTTGCAAAATATCGGCAATCGCGCGCTGGCGCTGGGGGCCGTCCTCGACATAGCAAGGAATGGCGCAAGCGATTTTGTTGGCCCCTTCGCAAAGTGCGCGCAGCTTCGAACGTTTTTCGAGATCGCCGGCTTCGATGAGAAGCAAGCTGTCGCCGTCCTTGGCGTCGTCAAGGAAAGAGCCGAGGGCCGCGGCGATAGTGTCGGTTGCCTGCTGGAGGCGCACCAAGCGGCGTCCTCCTCCCAGCGCCTGCGCGTTCATCTCGTCCGCGAGGCGCGCGGGATCCTCGGCGATGGCCGTGCCGGGGAGCAACGCCGTGCAAAACGGGTCGTTTGGATCGGGCGCGATTTGTTTGGCGAGGAAATCGGCGCGTTCTTTCACCAATCCGGCGTCGGGGCCGTAAATGAGCGCCACGCGCACCGAGGGATCGGGCTTTTGCAGGAACTGGCTAATTTGGCCGGTGGACAGTTTCATGGCGCAATCGGGACGCCGGGAATCGCGACCGGCCCGGTATGGGCGGTGGGCGACGGCTTCGGCGGCTTTAGGTTGGCGCCGGGCAACGGGCCTTCGGAGAAATAAAGACTCAAGCGATTGACGATCTGGTCGCCGACTTCCGTGAGCGTGCGCCGATAGGCGTCTTCCTCGGCGGCGAGGGTGCCGTATTGGGCGCTGATCTGGTTGAAGCTCGAAACCGCGTGGGCGCTGCCGGACACCAGCACCTTGCCCTTTTGGTCGGTCAGCGTGTAGTTGGCGGTGACGGTCAGTTCGGTCAGCGTCGAGACCGCGTTTTGCAGAATACCGAGCCCTTCCTCGCCGGCGCCGAGCTTGATGCTCAGCGTGTAGGCCGGGTTTTGCGGGCGGCCTTGCGTGTACATCGCGTCGATCAAATCGTTGCGCAAAACCTGGCCGTGGCGGCCGGGGATGCCGGCGATGGCGACGCTATTCAGTTCCGCCGCCACCGGCGTGTTGCCGCCGCGCGCCGCGTAGATGGAATGAAAGCCGCAAGACGGAAGGCAGAACACAGGTATCAGAAGGCAGAAAAGCGACAGCAGGTTTTTCAACCTGTTTTTTCCGATCCCCGATCCCTGTGTTCTGCCTTCCGTCATGCTACCACATTAACGATTTTGTTGGGCACCACGATGATTTTCTTGGGCGCTTTGCCGCCGAGCGCGCGCTTGACGCCGTCTTCGGCGAGGGCCGCGTCCTCGGCCGCTTTGGGTGCGGCGTCGCGAGCGAGGGTGATGGTCGCGCGCAATTTGCCGTTGACCTGCACGGCGATCGTCACCGTGTTATCGATCAGAAGCGCGGGATCGGCTTTCGGCCACGGCGTTTCGCACAGCATCGCTTTATGGCCGAGCTTCTGCCACATCTCCTCGGCGATGTGCGGCAGCATCGGGCCCAAGAGGCGCGCGAGCGCTTCGAGCCCTTCGCGCAGCACCCACGTTTCGCCTTCGCCTGTGCCCGGCAACTCGTCGAGCGCGTTCGAGAGTTCGCGGATTCTCGCCACCGCGCGGTTGAAATGAAAACGCTCGACATCGTGCGTGACATCGTTGATGGCGCGATGGATCGCGCGGCGCGCGTTCTGCGCGGCTTCGGAGAATTTGGCCGGCATGGGCGCGTTTGGCGGCGACAACGGCGCTTGCGGTTCGTCCACCATGCGCCACAGGCGATTGACATAGCGCCACGCGCCGTCGATGCCGGCATCGGTCCATTCGAGGTCGCGTTCCGGCGGGCTGTCGGACAGCATGAAAAGCCGCGCGGTGTCGGCGCCATAGGCGCCGATGATCCTGCCGGGATCGACCACGTTCTTTTTCGATTTGCTCATCGTTTCGTTGCGGCCGACGGTAACGGGTTTTCCCGTTTGCGCGTGTTGGGCGCTGCCGTCCGCGTTCTTTGTCACTTCTTCCGGATAGAGCCACGCGCCCTGCTCGTCTTTATAGGATTCATGCGTGACCATGCCTTGGGTGAACAGGCCGGTGAAAGGTTCTTCGATGCCGAGATGGCCTGTGCGTTTCATCGCGCGGGTGAAAAAACGCGCATAGAGCAGATGCAAAATCGCATGCTCGACGCCGCCGACATATTGATCGACCGGCAGCCAGTAATCGGCGGCTTTTGCATCCACCGGCTGGGTTTCGTCGCGCGCCGAGCAATAGCGCGCGAAATACCAGCTTGAGTCCACGAAGGTATCGCAGGTGTCGGTTTCGCGCCGCGCCGGTTTGTTGCACTTGGGACAGGCGATTTTTTTCCATGTCGGATGGCGGTCGAGCGGATTGCCGGGCTGGTCGAACGTGACGTCGTCCGGCAATTCGACCGGCAAATCTTTTTCCGGCACCGGCACCACGCCGCAAGTCTCGCAATGAATGACCGGGATCGGGCAGCCCCAGTAACGCTGGCGGCTGATGCCCCAGTCGCGGAGACGATATTGCACCACCCCCTGCCCGGCTTTGCGCTTTTCGATCTCGGCGATGGCGCGGGCGATGCCCTGCTCGACCGCGAGCCCGTCGAGGAATTGGGAATTATAGATAGTGCCGGGGCCGGTGTAAGCCTCGTTGGCGACGGCGAAGGATTTCGCATCGGCTTCCGGCGGCAGGACAACGGGCTTGACGGCGAGATTATATTTGCGCGCGAAATCGAGGTCGCGCTGGTCGTGCGCCGGGCAGCCGAAAATAGCGCCGGTGCCGTATTCCATCAAAACGAAATTGGCGACATAGACCGGCAATTCCCATTGATCGTCGAACACATGGAGCGCCTTGAGGCCCGTGTCATAGCCGTGCTTCTCGGCGGTTTCGATGGCGATTTCCGAGGTGCCGGTGCGATTGCATTCGGCGATGAAACCGGCAAGTTTCGCATCGTTTTTCGCAAGCTCCGTCGCCAGCGGGTGATTGGGCGAAAGCGCGATGAAGGACGCGCCGAACAGGGTGTCGGGGCGGGTGGTGAAGATTTCGATGGAGCTTAGGGGCTGGGGGCTGGGGACTAGGGAATCTCGTTGTGACTCCAAGCCCCTAGCCCCTAGCCCCTCGATCCTGAACTTCACTTTCGCGCCGGCGGATTTGCCGATCCAGTTCTCCTGCATCAGGCGCACTTTTTCCGGCCAGCGGTCGAGATGCTTGAGCGCGTCCAGAAGTTCGTCGGCGTAATCGGTGATCTTGAAGAACCATTGCGAGAGTTTGCGTTTTTCGACCGGCGCGCCGGAGCGCCAGCCCCTGCCCTCGATCACCTGTTCGTTGGCCAGCACCGTGTGATCGACCGGGTCCCAGTTGACCCAGCTTTCTTTTCGGTAAGCCAAACCGGCTTTCAGGAAATCGAGGAACAGTTTTTGCTGGTGCTTGTAATAGGATGGATCGCAGGTCGCGAGTTCGCGGCTCCAGTCTATGGCGAGGCCCATGCGTTTCAATTCGCCGCGCATGGTGGCGATGTTCTCGTACGTCCATGTGGCGGGATGAATCTTGCGGTCGCGCGCGGCGTTCTCGGCCGGCAGGCCAAAGGCGTCCCAGCCCATCGGATGCAGCACGTTGAAACCCTGCGCGCGCTTGAAGCGCGCGACCACGTCCGAGAGCGTGTAATTCCGGACATGGCCCATATGGATGCGCCCGGAGGGATAGGGGAACATCGACATGACGAAATATTTTTTACGCGACGAATCCTCTTTGGCTTCGAACGCTTTTTTCGCGGCCCAGATTTCCTGCCATCTGGTTTCGGTTTGCTGGGGGTTGTAGCGCATGAGGGTTCGGGGTTTGGGGTCTAAGCCGGGGCCGTCATTCCGCAAAATTTTCTTTTCGGCCCGCGTAGCGGGACGAAAGAAAATTTATGCGGAATCTGATTTAATTCTTTTTTTGAAAAAAAACAAATCGGATTCCGCATCTCCGCCCCGCCAGCAAATCGAAGGACATGTCGAGTTTTTCCGGCAAAGCGGGGCGATTTGCAGGCGGGGCTTCGTGCGGAATGACAGCCTGCTTTATTGGTTAAGGGTTTCGTACAAATCGCGCCATTCGGGATTGAATTTTTTGACAAGTTCGATTTTCCAGAGCCGTTTCCATTTCTTGAGTTTCTTTTCGAAAGCGATGGCCTCAAGCGCGGTTGGGAATTCGGCATACCAGACCAGCATTTTAATACCGTATTTTTTGGTATAGCCCTGAACCGCGCCCTTCCGATGCTCCCATGCCCGACGCGCAATATTGTTGGTAATGCCAACATAAAGCGTTCCATAAGGCTGATCGGCATGGGCGCGAACCGGAAGCGTTTTTCCATGGTACTGACTCGAAAGGATCGCCATTCCGATTTGTTTTTTTAATCACAAAGAAACCAAATCGGATTCCGCATCTTCGCGCTCGGCCCCAAGGGGGCCTCGCGCTCGTGCGGAATGACGCCTTTCCTAAAAGGCGCGGAAATTTGCATTTTTCAAACCTCGAACCCCGAACCCCTCATTTCAAATCCTTCTGCGCGAGGCGGATTTGGCGCGCGCGGGTGAGGATTTCGTTTTCGATGTCGGCGGCGGTCGTGGGATCGACCGCGGCATCGGCCCATTGGCCGGCATCGTTCTTTTTCTGGCGGAACACCGAGACCGTGACGCCATCGGCGCGCAGGTCGCGGCTGCGGATGAAAACGTTAAGCCGGGCGCGCTGATCCGGCGTTTTGGGGTCGGCATACCAGTCGGTGATTATTACGCCACCGAAAGGATCGGCGGATTTGATGGGCATAAAGGCGATGGTGTCGAGCGTGGCGCGCCACAAAAAGCCATTGACGCCGATGCCGGCTCCCTGCCCGGCTTTGGCCGAACTATCGCCGCCGAACAGGTCGATGCCGCCATTATCGCTGGCGAGGCTGCCATTCTTATAAAGTTGCTGCTGCTCCTTGTCGGTATAGGAGGGATCGCTCTGGATGCCGCTATCGGCGCAGGCGCTGACCAGCAAAAGCGTTGCCGCACAAGCAAGAAAGAACGGTTTTATACGTGATTTCATGGGCTTTTCCTGTCATCGCTGTGGTCGTCATGGCCGGGCTCGGCCCGGCCATCCATGTTTTTTAAGACGTGGATGCCCGGGCCAAGGCCGGGCATGACGCCCGGCTCGAAAGCCATTTCCAGACCGTAAACGCCGTTACGGAGATTAACCATCGCCATCGATTCTGTCTTTTTCATGCCGGAAAATCCGATATTTCGCAAGGGGCTAGGGCCATTAACCAGCTTGTGGCTGGGATGCCACACAAACCGGCCAGAATCGCCTTGCGCCGATTTCGCGCTTGTCTGTGCAAGGCCTCTATAGGAAATTGCCCCACCGAAACAGGGCGTGTCGCCCTTTTATCAAGTTCGACTTCAATCTATCCAGCCTAGTAAACAACCTTTAAGGGGGAAAGCATGCGTAAACTTCTTCTCGCCACGACGGCCCTCGTTGGCGGCATTGTCATTGCGACCGGCACCGCCCATGCGCAAGCGATGGAAGGCAGCAACAGCGCGCCGATCACGCTCAATGTCGGCGGTTACGTCGATTTCGCGGCCGGTTTCTATCAGGAATCGAACGGCGGCAATAACGCCGTTGCGGCCACAGCTCCAGGTAAAACGACCCGCAGCGGCCATGACTTCGAGACCGAGTACAAGCTCAATTTCGACGCCATGGGCAAGGCCAATAACGGCATCGAATACGGCGCCAATGTCAGCCTGTGGAATGGCGCGGAAGCTACTACCGCGACACCCTTCTCCGGTGGCTCCAACGGCGTGACGGTCAACTCCGCCTATGTCTGGATGGCCGGCGATTTCGGCAAGGTGCTGATGGGCGACGTTCACGGCGCGACCGATCTGTTCGTCTATGCCCCGACCGTGGGCGAAGGCCAGATCGACGGCCGCTATATGGACTTCACGGATCCGACCACTTTGGCGCGGTTCCAGCCGAGCGGTATCGACAACACCGAGCACTCGACCAACGTGACCTTCTATACACCGAAGGTCGGCAACGACGACAACAAGGTGCAGCTTGGCATCACCTATGAGCCGAACATGTATGATTACGGCCAGAACGCGATCAAGTACGGCACCACCGGCAGCAACGCTACCGGCTTGCAGTCTGTTTCGCCCTATCAGGATGTAGTCAAGGGAGCGGCTCAGTACACCGGCAATTTCAACCCGGTCAACGTGGTCGCCAGTGCCCAAATCATCAATGGTTATGCCAGCAGTGCTGCCGTTAGCGGCACATCGCTTGGTGAAGACGCGCCTGCCGTTGCCGGTAACGGCGAACGCGCCCGCGACTTCACAGCATGGGGTGTCGGTACGCAGGTCGGTTATCAAGGCTTCACTCTTGGTGGTTCTTACACCAATATGGGTCGTTACATGACCGTCGATGGCCAGAACCACAATCAGGAAGTGTGGACTTTGGGCGGCAAGTACGAGATGAACAAGTGGGCGTTCGCTGCCAACTGGCTCAACGGCCAAGGCTACGATAACATGCTTGAAAATGCTCAAGCCGGTTACGCGCCCTCGACGAATAACACCAACTTCGTGAGCGGCTTCAATGCCTATGGTGTTGGCGCGGCTTACACTTGGTTCCCCGGCCTGACGTCCAACATCGACGGCATTATGTTCACGCAAGGCGACCGGAGCGTTCCGAGCAACCAGAACGACGGCTACGTCTTGCTGGTTTCGCAGAAGATGACGTTCTAAGAACGCTTCTGACGTAAGACAATCAAGGGCGGTGGAGAAATCCACCGCCCTTT
>DATKSH010000198.1:0-3347 GCA_035531735.1 Alphaproteobacteria bacterium | reverse complement strand
CGAAGCGACTTTGGTGCCACGGCCGGAAAGCGAGACGCTGATCGAAGCAGCGTTGGAAGCGATAAACCGGCGTCATCCCGGCGCGAGCCGGAATCCGGGCGGCCTTTCAGTTGGCGCTAATGGAATAGCGCCGTTACGCATTCTCGATTTGGGGACTGGCTCCGGTTGCCTGCTGCTCGCCTTATTGCATGAATTACCAAATGCAACCGGCCTCGGCGTCGATGCCAGCCACCGCGCGGTGGAACAGGCGAAAATCAACGCCGAAACTTTGGGCCTTGCCGCGCGCGCTGAATTCCGTGTCAATGATTGGGCCGACGGCGTCGAGGACAAATTCGATCTGGTCATTTCCAATCCGCCCTATGTGGCGCAAGGCGACATCGTCGGATTGATGCCTGAAGTGCGCGACTTCGATCCCGCTCTCGCGCTCGACGGCGGCGTGGATGGGCTCAACGTTTACCGGTTTCTGATCCCGCAGCTGCCGGGATTGCTAAAGCCCGGCAGCGCGGCGATTTTCGAAATCGGCGCTGGGCAAGCCAAAGCAGTAAGCAATTTATTCCGCGCGACGGGATTCACCAACATCGAAACGCGCAAGGATTTGAGCGGCGTGGAACGGTGCATTATCGCGCAAAAATAATTGCGTCATGCCCGCGCAGGCGGGCATCCATTTTGTCGAATCAAAAACGCATCCCCGCTTTCGCGGGGGTAAACGCTCACATCCCCTGATAGTTCGGCCCCCCGCCGCCTTCGGGCACGCACCAGTCGATGTTTTGCGTGGGGTCTTTGATGTCGCAGGTTTTGCAATGCACGCAATTCTGCGCATTGATCTGGAGGCGCGGATTCTTGCCCGCCGCGTCGCGCACGATCTCGTAAACTCCCGCCGGGCAATAACGGCTTTCGGGTGAATCGTAAACCGCGAGATTGATCTCAATCGCCGCCGCCGGGTTGCGCAACTTCAAATGCGCCGGCTGGCCTTCCTCGTGATTGGTGTTGGACAGGAACACGGAAGACAACCGGTCGAAGCTGATAACGCCGTCGGGCTTGGGATAGTCGATTTTTTTGCATGCGCGCGCGTGCCGCAATTGCGCGTAATCGGCATGATTGGCCAAGGTCCACGGCGCGAGGCCGCGCAAAATCACGTTGTCGAACGCGCCGTAAAGCAAGCCCGGCAGCAGGCCGTGATGGAACGCGGGCCTGATGTTGCGCACGCCATAAAGTTCGCGCCACAACCATGATTGTTCGAGCCGCGCGCGGTAATCCGCAACCTCTGGGCCCGCCGCGCCCTCGCGCGCGAAATGATCGAACAACGCTTCGGCCGCCACCATGCCGGATTTCATCGCCGTGTGATTGCCCTTGATCTTCGGCACGTTGAGAAAGCCGGCGCTGTCGCCGATCAAAAGCCCGCCGGGAAAGGTCAGGCGCGGAATCGACTGCAAGCCGCCTTCGCTGAGCGCCCGCGCGCCGTAGGAAACGCGCTTGCCGCCCGTCAGCAACGAGCGGATCAAGGGATGCTGCTTGAAACGCTGGAATTCCTCGAACGGCGAGAGGTAGGGGTTTTCGTAATCGAGCCCGACCACGAAGCCGATCGAAACCAGGTTGTTTTCCCAATGATAAAGCCACGAACCGCCATAGGTGCGGAAATCCATCGGGTAACCGACGGTGTGCATGACGTGGCCGGGGCGATGCTTCTTGGGATCGATCTCCCAAATCTCCTTGATGCCAAGCCCATAAGTCTGCGCGTCGCATTCGGCCCGCAACTGGAAATGCTCGGACAAAATCTTGGTCAGCGAACCGCGGCAACCTTCGGCCAGCACCGTCTGCTTCGCCCGCAATTCCATGCCGCGCGCAAACCGTGCGGTCGCTTCGCCGTCCTTGCCGATGCCGGCATCGCCGGTCGCAACGCCGACGACCGCGCCCTTCTCGTCATAAAGAATTTCAGCACCGGCGAAGCCGGGGTAAATCTCGACACCGAGCGCCTCGGCCTGCTGCGCCAACCATTTGCCGAGATAACCCAAACTGATGATAAAATTGCCGTGATTCCTCATCGGCGGCGGCGTCGGCAGGTGGAACGCATGCTTTGCGGTCAGGAACATGAAACGGTCGCCGGTCGCCGGCACCTTGAGCGGCGCGTCCATCTTGCGCCAATCGGGGAACAATTCGTTCAGCGCGCGCGGCTCGAACACCGCGCCCGACATCAGATGCGCGCCGACCTCCGATCCCTTCTCGATCACGCAGACCGAAAGCTCGCGGCCTTTCGCCTGCGCCAATTGCTTGAGGCGAATCGCGCAAGCGAGGCCGGCCGGCCCGGCGCCGACGATCAGCACGTCGTAATCCATTTTTTCGCGCGGCGGGGTTTCGATCATCGGATGGCCAATCGTTAAGCGGATCGCGCTTCGACGTATGCAGTGGCAACCATTCTAAAGGCATAAGCTTTTTATGGTAAACAAGCCGTTAGCCGAAAAAACCGTGGCAAATGGCGCGTTTAAAGGATTTTCCGCCCCATCCGGCCTTAAAGCGATGTTAAGCAGGCGCGGTTTATGATAGGATCATTCCCGGAAGAGAGATCGACAGAATTGCAGGGAGGATGAAGATGTCCATTCAAGCCGTATCGCACAGCGCGCCTGTCTCGCACGCCACCGCGCCGAAACCGCAGCACACCGACAAGAACGCCAACAAGGTGGCGCAAACCACGCACACGACCGAACATACGAATGCGGCCGGCTCGACCGGCAAGCACGTCAACAAGACGGCGTGAACAATAAGGCGCGCAGGAGGCGCGCCGAACCGAATTCCATCCGCCTTGCCGACGTGCGCTTCGCTCATTCATTGGCGAATGCACCGCCAGCTTTGGGGCCCAAAGCCCAGGACGGATGACAAGGGGCGCCGGTTTCGACCGGCGCCCTTTTTGTTTTTGCTGCGGAATGAATTAAAACCTGCTAGCCCATGGGCATGGCAAATCTACAGCAGCTTCTTTCCGATCTCGAATGGCAAATTTCCTCCGGCGCCGACGAGGCGGTCGGCGAGGTGCCAAGTTTGGCAAACTGGGATTCAGGGGCTAGGAGCCGGGGGCCGGGGGCTAAAGATTCCCAAAAACCGAACCCGGCCCCTATAACCCAATCATCAAAACCAGTCGTTCAAGCCCTAACCCCTAGCCCCCAGCCCCTAGCCCGCGATTCCGCCCAATCCCTCACCGCGCTCCGCGAGGAATTGCTGCGTTTCGAAGGCTGCCCGCTCAAGCACACGGCGATGAACCTGGTGTTTTCCGACGGCAACCCGGCCGGCCCCATCATGATGGTCGGCGAGGCGCCGGGCGAGGACGAGGACCGGCAAGGAAAGGCCTTTGTCGGCGT
>DATKSH010000197.1:0-2603 GCA_035531735.1 Alphaproteobacteria bacterium | reverse complement strand
GCATGGCAAGGCCGGGGACATGGAGGGGAATCTCATTATGAACGGCCTGCGCGCCGCTGCACAGTGGCAACGGAACATCAACCGCCGGATTCCCGAAAAGCCCCGCATTTTAGCCTTGTCCGAACGCGCATTCCCGACGCTATTATGCCACGCTCGGCGGCCTTTTCGCGTGCCGCCGAAAGCGTCTATGCCGCAGCGGCGAATCCGCTTATCGCGGTATGCAAAACTGGCGCGCCTTGGAGAGGAGAGATTCGCATGCAGGAGATCGGCACCTGGCTACAAGCCAATCTGGGCCCGTGGGATTTGTTCGGCCTGTTCGGCCAGTCGATGTTCATGGCGCGTTTCATCTATCAATGGATCCAGAGCGAGCGCGCCAAAAAAGTGGTGGTGCCGGAATTGTTCTGGTACCTGAGCGTAATCGGCGGCAGTTTCGTCCTGATTTACGCCATCCACCTGCACAAGATCGTTTTCATTCTCAGCCAGGCGGCTTTGCCCATTTATATGCGCAATATCTGGTTCATCTGGCGGGGCAAGCGCGTTCCCCATGCTTGAGCGATGGGCCACCCTGCCGGCAAGCTTCGCCACCGCCGACGGCGAGCGGTTGAGCGCGCGCGCGTGGGTATGCCTGATCCTGCTGTGCCTCGCCTTCTTCACGCCGGGCTTCACTCATATATCGCCGACTGACCGCGACGAATCCTCCTTCGCGCAGGCCAGCAAGCAAATGGTCGAAAGCGGCAATTACGTAAACATTTATTTCCAGAATCACGACCGCTATCGCAAGCCGGTCGGCATCTATTGGCTGCAAGCCTTGTGCGCGCGCCTGCTCCTGAAACCCGGCCATCTTAACCAAATCTGGGCCTATCGGTTGCCATCCTTGATCGGCGCGACGGTCGCGGTGCTGATGACGGCGGCGACTGGCGCGCTTTTGTTCGGGCCGGCAGCGGGATTCCTCGCCGCCGTGATGCTGGCCGGTTGCGCCCTGCTCAATGTCGAGGCGCGGCTCGCCATCACCGACGGCGCGCTTTTGGCCTGTGTCGCCATCGGGCAATACGCACTGGCGCGAGCCTATCTCCAGCAAGGCGTCGGGCGCTTGGGATGGGGCATACCCATTGCCTTCTGGACGGCGCTTGCCGCCGGCATTCTCATAAAAGGACCGATCATTCTTTTGGTCGCCGGCGCGACGCTTTTGTGGCTGCGCATAAGCGATAAAAACCTGAAATGGTTCGCCGGCTTGCGGCCGTGGCTCGGCACTGCCTATGCCCTGCTGCTGACGGTGCCGTGGTTCGTCGCCATCGCGCTTGCCAGCCACGGAAAGTTTTTCGAACATGCGGCGATCCGCGATTTGCTCGACAAAATATGGCAAGGGCAGGATCGCGGCGTGATGCCGCCCGGCCTTTATGTGCTGGTTTTCCCGCTGGCGTTTTTTCCGTTCGGATTATGGCCATTGTTGGCGATTCCCGATAGCTGGGCCAACCGGCGCGAGCCGGGTGTACGCTTCTGCCTCGGCTGGATCGTGCCGGTGTGGATTTTGTTCGAGCTGTCGCTGACCAAATTGCCGCATTATGTGCTGCCGCTTTACCCGGCCATCGCCCTTCTGGCCGCCAAGGCGCTGGGCGAAGGCTTTCCAGCGCTGGCCGGGCGCGGCTGGCGCTGGCTGCCGCCGGTTGCGGTAAGCGCGTGGCTTCTGGCCGGTACCTTCTATGCGGTGGCGCTGGTGCTGGTCCCGCATTTTTTCGGCCAAGGCTGGAACGCGGGATCGATCGCGGCGGCGACGCTGCTCCTGATTGCGCAAGGCGCTGGCTTGTTCCTGCTGCTGCGGCGCGGGGAGGGCAGCGTGCTGGTGATGGCGGCTGGCGGCTTGATCTTCTTCATGAGCTTGTTCGGCAGCACCCTGCCCCGGTTGCCACCGCTGGAAACCTCGCAAAATATCGTCGTGACGGCCGCCAGCATCAAGCCATGCCCGGGCCCGCTGCAGCTCAGCTCCGCCTATGTCGAACCGAGCCTTGTCTTTCTCGCCGGCACCGGCACAAGGCTGCGCCCCAACAGCTATAACGTCGCGCGCGACCTTGCGGTGGATCCATGCCGCGTCGGCGTCGTCGATCTCGCCGACGCCGGTCCATTTACGCAGGCCGTGGAAAAAATGCCGGCCAAGCCGCGCCTCGTTACCCGGCTGCGCGGATTCGACCTCGCGCGCGGCGGGTGGCACAGCGTGGCGTTCTATCTCATGCCGCGAAAGGCCGGGACGCCATGATCGCGCGTCGAACTTTTTTTTATGTCGTTGCCGCTATTCTGCTGTTTGCGGCGCTTGAAACGATGTTGATTGTTTTTATCGATGAGCCGCTGGCCCGGCATATCCGCCTGTTGAGCCCGGCGCTGATCGATGTTTTCAAAGTTTACACCAATCTTGGCGAGGCGGCCTGGTATCTATGGCCGTCGGGACTCGGCGCCATCGGTTGCTTCGCCGCGGCGCGTTATGGGAATTTTACGCCGCCAGCCCGCGAACGGGCACTGGATGGCGGCCGCAAGCTCGGCTTTTTCTTCCTGTGCGTGGCGCTGTCCGGCATCCTGACCGACATCGTGAAACCCCTCATTGGCCGCGCGCG
>DATKSH010000196.1:0-8280 GCA_035531735.1 Alphaproteobacteria bacterium | reverse complement strand
ATTGAATGAGGCATGCGCGATTATAGTTGCGGAGCAGGCTGATAAAATGGGATTTATAAGGGAAGCCTTTAAATCACTGAAGCCGCTGGCTGAAAACTATGGTCTGTCATTTGTTGCAATTGCGGAGTCGAACACTCATTGGAAACTACTTCAGCAATATTGGAAAGAACTGAAAATTGGTGATCCTGAAAACATTTATACTTTGGACTTAGACGCTATCGAGATCGCGGCTGAAAACATTCGCAATTACGATCCCGGCCCTCCATTAGGCAAACCGAAAATCTTAAATCTGGATACCCCGTTATCACGACATATGAGACACATACTCCGACGTGCTTTCTGTGATTGTGATCGAATTTATCTTGAGCCGCTTGGAGGTGGAAAAGCTTCGCTTGGAGTTTTCTGTGTTCATGCATGGCTTAAAAAATCTGTTGTAGGGCCTAGACCACTACCATTTTTTATTAAAATCGATGAATCTCAAAGGATAGAAGCAGAGCTTGCAAATTATCACTATTATGCTGAATTTTATATACCATTTTATCTTCGGCCGAATCTTGACCAAGAAAGATGCGTAAAAATAAAAAGATTGTCGGCAATTGTAGGAAACTTTGTTGAAGATGCTCGTCCGTTGAGAAACGCTTTACGGTCGAACGAAGCGCCCGGAGTACTTTTTTCTCTTTTTGAAAATAGCTTAAAAGGATTTAGAGCTCAACCTTCTGACAAAAATACCGATGAATGGTCTTTAGAAGATTTTGTCACCGATCGTGCTCGCACAAAAGAAATAAGCAAGGAGGTAATTAGATGTGCTCAGAAGTTGGGCCTCAAATTACTACCAGCCGATATAGAATCTCTTCTAATCAAAAAGATTAAAGGGGTGAAGCAGCACTTTCGTCCATACCACGGTGATTTACACTCGGGCAACATCATGGTTAGAGGTAAAGACGCAATTTTAATTGATTTTAGCTCTGTTCAAAACGGCCCGTTAGCGGCTGACCCTGCTGCCTTAGAGGTGAGTTTGGTTTTCAGTATAGATGATAATGATCGCCTAAAGCAATTTGGAGAGTGGAAAAAATTCGTAAATGAAATTTATAAAGGAAACCCAACACATCAGCTTCCGTCAGCTGAAAAAAAGCCGGGCTCATTTTCGTGGCTTCGAAAAGCAATTCGTGAGATACGTCATGTCCTTTTGGGATGTGATTACAAACAAAAAGAAACTACTGCTATTTTAGCAACTTATCTCATTCGATTTGCTCGACTTCCATTGGAAGACTGTAAAAATTCTCTAAAGCGATTGGACCTATTACATCACGCTTACGCGCTGGTCGTTGCAGAACGGATTGTCAAGTCACTAAAATAGAATAAGGAAACCGATGGACTTTCGAGCACAAAAAATCACCTTCCGAGGCAAAGTCGAAAATCGGGATGCTGCCACGCCACTTTTATCTACAGGTGGTGACGTTGCCGTAATCGAACGAGGGCGGCCGCGTTTATTGGTAATGCGTTGTCCTTGCGGCTGCGGGGACGACCTGCTTATCAATCTTGATAGTCGATCTGGCCCGGCTTGGCGATATTATATGAGCGAATCCGGGCTAAGCCTCTACCCATCGTATTGGCGAGACACTGCATGCGGCTCTCATTTTATTCTTTGGAACAATGAAATTTATTGGTGTTCTGGCTGGGAAAGCACCAAAAGTGATGTTTGGTCAGTATCAACCTCTATCGAGAAGACTGTTTTAACAAAATTGCCCCAAGGTCGTTTTATCAAATATAATGAACTGGCCGATCAACTCAACCTCATTCCGTGGGAAGTACTTCAGGCGTGTCGCCAACTCGTTAAACAAGGAAAAGCAATAGCCGCAAAATATCCTCGAAACGGTGAATTTTGCAAAGTACCTTTCATTAAGAATCGCAAACGGTCTTGGTTCAAATCAATTTTTGGAAAGAAAAATGTATAGCTGGATCGCAAAGCTACTTTAAAATCGCGTAATTAAACTGCCGAAATAGGATCATTTTTGTGGGGGCATAAACGGGGGCATTCACGAAAGTTGTGTCTGAAATATTAGCTGCGAATCAAGGAGGTATCAGAAAGATCGTTATCCCTCCAACGCACCAGCCTTCGCGCCCCCCGCGAAGGCGGGGGACGCGAAGGCTGTCGCGTCGTAGCTTGCGCGTAGCGCAAGCGAAGACGGACTTTTTGTAATTGAGATTCCCGTTTCGCATCTCCCCGCGTGCATTTTGTCGCTTCTTGCTTGCTGACGGATAATTAACCGATACGCTTCCATCGTTAGGCCCTCGTCATGACGGCCGCCGGGGTCGCGGATGCGGAAAACATTCTGTCTCGTCCTGTTGTTGTTCTTTGTGTTGCCGCCCGGCGCTGAGGCGGCCACGCTCGAAGACGCCTTTTCGCCTCGGCAGGGCGCCACCGATCTCATCGTCAAGACCATCGGCGAGGCGCGAACATCGATCTGCGTCGCCGCCTATTTATTCACCTCGCATCCCATCGCTGCTGCTTTGGTCAAAGCCCATGCGCGCGGCGTCGATGTGCGGGTGGTGCTGGACGGCCATCAAGATTATCGCCGCGCCATCGATTATATGGATCGCCACGGCATCGCCACGCGCTTCAACGACCGCTACGCGATCATGCACGACAAATTCATGATCGTCGATCGGCGCACGCTGGAAACCGGCTCGTTCAATTTCACGCGCTCGGCCGAGGACAACAACGCCGAAAACGTGCTGGTAGTCCACGATAGCCCGCGCATCGTCGCCGACTATCGGCGTCAATGGAACAAGCTGTGGGCCGAAGCGGCGCGCCCAAGCGGTAGTTGGTTCTAAAGCCGGAGCGCCGGCGTCACACGCCGCGCGCGAAGAAGAAATAATAGATGCAGGCGAGGCTGGCGACGGCCAGCACCAGGAAGGTCAGTTGCGCGCCGAGAAAGCGCAGGAAACCGGAACCCTTGATCGCGTTGCTGCCGTAAGCGTGGAGAAGGCGGGCGAGGACCAGCGCACCGCCCAGCATATGGATGACGAAAGGCGGCGCGCCGTGCAATTCGATCAGCGCCAGCAACAGCAGCGCCATCGGCACATATTCGACGAAGCTTGAAAGAATGCGCTCGGCGCGGCGCATCTCGCGGTCGGTCGCCAAGCCCTTGCCGGTCACGCGCACCCAGTTGGCCATCACGTTGAATGACAGCACCACGAGCAAAAGCCCGAGCAGGCCGGCATAGATGAGGGTGGTTTGAATGAGCATGAGTGGCTAGGTGCTTAGGTGCTAGGCGCTAGCATTCAGGATCAAACATCACCGGTCAAGAAAAACAAGCTAGCAACCAGCACCTAGCCACTAGCCACTATAAATCCCCACCAACCGATCCAGCAGCTTCACCGCCTCCGCGCGCGGGCGCTGGAAGCAGTTGCGGCCGATGATGGAACCGTTGCCGCCGCCGGCCTTGATCGCGCGGGCGTCGTCGAGGACGCTGTCCTCGCCCTTGGCCGCGCCGCCGGAAAACACCACGACCCGCCGCCCGTTAAAGCAGCATTGCATGATGTGGCGCACGCGCTCTTCCATGGTGGCGATGGGAATTTTCTTTTCTTCGTAAACCTTTTTCGAATCCTTGTTTTCGAGATGCGCCGTCGGCAATTTGACCTTGATGATGTTGGCGCCGAGCAGGGCGGCCATATGCGCGGCATAGGCGACGATATCGATGGCGGTTTCGCCCTCTTTGGAAAGATCGCCGCCGCGCGGATAGGACCAGATCACCACCGCCAATCCCTTGTCCTTGGCCTCGCGGGAAAGGTCGCGGATTTCCTCGAACTGGCTGTATTGCGCGTCCGATCCCGGATAAATCGTGAAACCGATGGCGGCGCAGTCCATGCGCAGCGCATCATCGACACTGGCGGTCACCGCCTGATCGGCGTTTTCCTTCTGGCGCGACAGGCTATTGGCGCTGTTCATCTTGAGGATGGTCGGGATTTTGTCGCGGAACGTATCGCAACCCGCCTGCATCCAGCCGAGCGGCGCGGCATAGGCGCTGAGCCCCGCATCGATCGCAAGCTGGAAATGATAATGCGGGTCGTAACCGGCGGGATTGACAGCGAAGCTGCGCGCCGGGCCATGCTCGAAACCCTGATCGACCGGCAGGATCACCAGCCGCCCGGTGCCGCCAAGCTTGCCGGCCATCAAGATGCGGGCGAGGCTCGCTTTAACGGGCGATGTTTCGCCTTCGTAACGGTCGAGAATTTCGGATACGCGCGGCGTTGGCTTCATGACTGCTCCTCAGGCTGCAGGCAATTCCTGATAGCGAAAACGGCGCTTTTTGTCCATGCGGGCATTCGGTATTCGGCATGCGGCATTCGGAAGCTTGCATTGTTCTGTTTCCGAAGGGCGCATTCGTGTGCTAATTTGCCGGAATGCCGACTTCGAATACCGAATGCCGAATGCCGAATGCTAACCGGAGAAAGCTCCGTCCCGACTCCGGCATCGCCATCGGCCCGATCCTGTTCGTTATCGCTTTGCTCGGGGTGCTTGCCGTCGCGATCGCGGCCGGCGTCGGCGGTTTTAGCACCGCCGGCGTTACCGATCGCGTCTATAACGACGTTTACAGCCAGGCCAACCTGATCCGCACCAAGATTAACGAATGCAACCTGCGTTATGGCACCGACAACAACGGCGACGGCTATCCGCCGGATCCGTCCACGCCGACCAAGGTTTGCGCGCTGACCTGCGAAGGCGATCCCACCACCGCATTGACCGGCACCGATTGCGCCGGCAATGGGATGACCGACCAGAATTTATGGTACGGCATCCGTCCCACCACCCTGCCGCTGGCGACCAGCGGCATGGGCGACTGGTATTATACCAACGCCGGCGCTTCCGGCGGCCGCTGCATCTTTGCCGATCCGTCCGACACCAGCGCCGCCACGATCAACGGCCTCTCGCAGGCCGCCGCCAAATTTTCCAGCCAGGAAGTGGTGTTCGATCCCTCCGGCACCACCAAGCGCTTCGTCATCTGGATCACCTACCCGACCGGCACGGCCGACAGCCATTGTGCGTCGAACTAGGGGCTGGGTTTTAGGGGCTAGGGGCTTGGCGATCATGAATTTTTGCACCTGCAATCACGATATAAAATCCCCAGCACCTAGTACCTAGCCCCCAGCCCCCAGCCCCCAGCCCCTCATGTCCTTCCTCGCCCACACGATGCAAGGCGCGCCGCCGGCGATGGGCTGGTTGGCGCCGGCGGTGCTGGCGATGCTTTTCGCGGCCGCTGCCATCGACGCCTTCACCGCGCGCATACCCGATCCGCTGATTTTCTTCGGCCTTTTGCTGACCACGGCGGCGCAGGGTTTTCAGGCCGACTGGCCGGTTGCCGCGCGCCATCTTTTGATCGGCTTCGCCGCCGGCGTTCTCGTCGCCGGCCTTAATCACCTCTGGTATCGCTTCAAAAAGCACGACGCGCTCGGCATGGGCGACGCTAAATGGACGATGCTGGCGGCGGCCTGTTTCGGCCCTTTGCCGGCGGCGGTCGCATGGGGCCTTGGCGCGTGGCTCGGCTTGGCGTGGATCGGGTTTCTCAAATTATTGCGTAAGCCTGCTACGCGCGTCCACTTCGCGCCGTTTTTGTTTGTTGGATTAGTGGTGGGAATTTATTGGCTGCGGCTGCGCTGAGGCTTAGCGCTTCTCGATCCGTTTGAGCGGCGGCATGTAAAGCAATAACGCCGCCGCGACATAGATCGAGGAATAGGTGCCGACCACGATGCCCCAGGTCAGCGCCGCCGAGAAATTCAGCAAAGTCGGCCCGCCGAAGAATAAAAGCGGCAAAAGGGCCAAAAGGGTGGTGCCGGCGGTCATGGTGGTGCGCGACAGGGTCTGGTTGACGGCTTCGTTGATGACGTCGCGCAGATTGGTGGCTTTGTGGCGCCGCAAATCTTCCCTGATACGATCGAACACCACAACCGTATCGTTGATCGAATAGCCGGCGAGGGTCAAAAGCGCCGCCACCGAGGTCAAGTTGAAATCGAGATGCAAAACGGCATAAAGCCCGACGGTGGTCAGAACGTCGTGGAACGTGGCGATCAGGGCGGCGAGGCCGAATTGCCATTCGAAGCGCACCGCGACATAGATCGAAATCGCGGCCATCGCCAGCAACGTGGCGAGAATGCCGGCATGCAAAAGTTCGCGGCCGACCGTCGGTCCCACCACGTCCATGCGGCGATAGTCATAGCCGGGGCCAAGCTTGTCTCGGATCGCCTGAATGGCCTTCATTTGTGCAGCCTCGCCGCCGGCCTGCCGCTGGACGCGGATCATGACGTCGTCGGGGCCGCCGAATTGCTGGAGCGACACTTCGCCGAGATCGAGGTTACTCAGCGTTTGCCGCAAGCTGGCCATTTCGATGGTGTGCGGCGCCTTGGCCTCGATCAGGATGCCGCCTTCGAAATCGATGCCGAAGTTGAGCCCTTTGACGCACAGCATGACGGCGGTGACGACCAAAAGGAAAATCGACATGCTGAACGCCCACCAGCGCTTCGAGACAAAGTCGATCTTGGTGTCGGCGGGGATGAAATGAAACGGACGCAGGAACATGGGCCAAAGGACATAAAGCAAACGGCGCGGTTGCGAAAGCCTCTTTTTAACGGATTCGTAAGGCGGACAGGGCCATACTAACCGGCCCTTCGGATACGGGCCGCTTATGCCGAAAAAATCTTCCCGCCGCACTGCACCGCGCCGCCAGCGCCATCATGCCGATGTCTTGGCCGCGCATCGCCATTGGCTCAAAGAGGCCGAGCGCATGGCCGCGCGGCCCGTGAGCCGGGGCGGCAGCCCGCATCCCTCCGTAAAAGTCGGCGCGGTGCTGGTGGACCGCAAGGGGCGCGAGATCGCCAAGGCATCCAACCGCTTCGCCCACGGCCTCGATCGCCGGCGGCCGGAACGATACAGGGACGGCGCCAAAAGCCTGTGGATTAATTGCGCCGAGCAGATCGCCGTCGTCGAAGCGTTGCGCAAGCATGCCGATACGAAAGACGCGCGGCTTTATGTGACGCTGGAGCCCTGCGCCGTCTGTGCCGGGTTGATTGCCGAAATGCGACTTAAGGAGGTGTTCGTGCCGGCCGGTTCCTTTCGCCGCTATGCGCGGCTTAAATCGAAATGGAAAGACAGTATCGAAATCGGCCTCGTCAAGCTGGCGGAAGCTGGTGTCAAAGTGACGGCGATCGATGCGGAGTAGGTGCTTGGTGCTTGGTGCTTGGTGCTTGGTGCTAGTGGCTAGTGGCTAGTGGCTAGGAACCAAATCGGTTTTTGGCCGCTAGCACCTAGCCACTAGCAACTAACAATTGGCCACCAACCCCGCCGCGCGCCGATAAAACCCGTCCGCCTCCGGCCGCAAGCGGTCGCCATAACCTTGCATCTGCGTGACGGTCGATTTGATTTCGCTGCCGGCATCCTCGCGTCCATGCAAAACGCCAAGCGAAACGCCGTCGAACGGCGCGAACAAATCGTCCATCAAGCGCGTGAAATCGCCGAATGTCTCGCCTTCGCGGACGATATAGACCCAGTTGCGCTCGCCGGTCATTTCCGGCAATTGCAGGCCGATGGCGGTGTCGTGGCGGATGTGGTTTTGCGGCAGGAGGCCGAGAATAGCGAAAAATTGTTGCGCCAATGCATGGCGCCGATCCGCCGCCGAAAACGGTGCGCCACCGCTGCCGCCGTCCCGCTTGCCCTTGCTCCTTTTGCGCTTTTTTTCGGCCGGGCGAAACAAATCGCGCGCGCCGAGCGTGACGCCGATATGCGGCAACGCCGTGCGGTAATCCCATTCTTCCGCGCATAGTTTCACGGCGTTGCCTTCGTTGGCGCGCGCGCTTTGCTCCTCCAGATAAAGCATGTGGATGAGGCCGGAAATGCGTTCCTGCAGGCGCCGGTCGAGAATCGCGAGATCGTCGTCCTCGGCATCGTTCGCATACGCGCCGACCGTCGCGACCGTCATGCGATAGCCGCCGGCCCGCATGCTGTGGGTCAAGTCGCGCAACGCGCGGGTGAGATGGGTCGGGTCGAGATCGTAAATGCTGATATTGTCGGCTTCCTGCAAAAGCTCGAACTGGCGCACGGCCGCCCATTGGGCGGGGAAATGCTCAGGTCCCGGCATCCGGTCTTTGGCCAGTAAGGTCGCCACGGTTTCATGCACCTCGCGCGGAAACCACAAATCGTAAGACGCCGCCTTGCCGATGCGCTGGAGCCATGTAAAGCCGGCGGTGATGCGGCGGCCGGCGGGGGCCGGTGAAACGAAAAACGGC